>CAYPHP010000047.1:0-12468 GCA_964410045.1 uncultured Acidobacteriota bacterium
AGAAGTACCAGAGCGGAACGCCCCAGGTCAGGCTTCCTGCACCGCGGCGGCATAAGCTGCTGCTTTTCCACTGTCTTCGTGCTTGAAATAGACGTACAGATCGCGGCCTTCTTCCAGCCAGCGGCCGAAACGCTCGCGCCAGGCGGCGAGTTCGGCCGGCGTGTAGTCCTCTTTGCGCAGGCGGAAATAGATAAAGTCCGCGGTGGGCTCGAGCGGCGGACAGAACTCCGCGGTCTCCGCGATCACCAGCGATGCGCCGCGCGCGCGCAGGCATTCCAGCAGCGCGTCCGTGTACCAACTGGCGTGGCGGAACTCGAACGCCGAGCGCACCCCGCGCGGCAGCATGGCCAGGAAATCTTCCAGCAGCTTCAGGTCGGCGCGCATGTTCGGCGGAAGTTGAAACAACACCGGACCCAGACGTCCGGCTTCGGCCAGCGGACGCGCTCCCTCGAAGAACGCCTTCAACAGCTCCTCGGGATTGCGCAGGCGCTGGATGTGGGTGATCTTCTGATTACCTTTCAGCGCGAAGGTGAAGGTGTCCGGCGTCTGCGGAATCCATCCGGCTACGGTCTTGGCCGAAGGCAAGCGATAGAACGTGTAGTTGACCTCCACTGTCGAGAAACGGCGGCTGTAGAACTCCAGCATCTTCGATTCCGGCAGCTTCTCCGGATAGAACGGACCCCGCCATTCCTTGTAGGCGTATCCGGAAGTTCCCACACGCAGAGTCCCAGGCATCGTGCGTGGTAGCATAGCAAAGAAGTGCTTCGCTTTCTCGCTGCCGCTTTTCTTACCGCCTCCCTCGCTGCGCAGAGTACGCCGCAAGTGCGCGCCTACTGGGCGGACGTGTTCCATTCCGGCATCAAGACTCCCGAGCAGGTCGACACTCTGGTGGCCGAGGCGGTGCGTTCGGGCGCCAACACCCTGATCGTGCAAGTGCGCGCGCGCGCCAACAGTTGCTTCCTGAACACGCTGGAGCCGGTGGCCGCGGAACTCGGTTGCTCGACATCCTTCGACGGACTCTCCGACCTGATCCGCAAGGCCAAGGCTGCGGGTCTCGAGGTCCACGCCTGGATGAATGCTTTCACGGTGTGGCCGGCGAGCGGAGCGCCGCCCGCCGATCCCAACCACATCTTCAATCTGCACGGCGTCGGCGCCAGCGGTCGCGCCAACTGGCTTTCGGTGAACAGTGCCGGTGCGCCGGTGATCGAGGGCTCTTACTTCATCGATCCTGGCCATCCCGACGTGGCCGCGCACACGGCCCGGATCTACCAGCACATGGTGGACACCTACGCGGTTGACGGCATCCACTTCGACTACGTCCGCTATACGTCGAATGCAGCCGGATACAATCCTGCGAGCGTCGAGCGCTTCAACCTGCTCAAGAATCGCGCCGGACTGCCTTCGCCCACCGACGCGGATTGGCAGCAGTTTCGCCGCGATCAAGTCTCCGCGATTGTGCGCCGGGTGTACCTCCAGGCGATTGCGCGGCGGCCGGAGATCAAGGTGTCTGCAGCGTTGATCGCATTCGGCGCTGGACCGCGCACCGACGCCGCCTATCTGACCACCGACACCTATCGTCAGGTCTTTCAGGACTGGCGCGGGTGGATGCAGGAAGGCATCCTCGATCTCGGCGTGGTGATGAACTACCTGCGGGAACACAACGCGACGCACGCTGGCTGGTTCAACGACTGGATCGCCTTCGAGAAGGACCGCCAAGGCCGGCGCTCGCTGGCCACGGGCGTGGGCGTCTACCTGAACACCATCTCCGGAAGCCTGGCGCAGGTGGATCGCGTGCTCACGCCTTCCGCCGCGGGAAACACGCTGGCGGGATTCGCGCTCTACTCTTACGCGGCGACCAATTGCGATCCGGGATCGAATCCCGGATGCACCAACGTTCCGAACAGCCAGTTCTACGACGCCATGCAGCAGAAGTTCCCGGCACCTGCGCCCATCCCTGCGATGCCGTGGAAGACCGCTCCGACGCGCGGACACGTCATGGGGCAAGTGCAGGTGAGTGGCGGAAGTTTCGCGCCGGTGATGGAGCGGATGGTCATCACGCTCGGCAGCAGAACGACGACTCCGGATTCGACGGGCTTCTTTGGCTTCGTGGATGTGGAGCCGGGCGACCACTCGCTGTCGTTTTCCCTGGCCTACGGCAGCGCCAGTGTCGAGGGGCGAAACATCCCGGTCCGCGTGACCGCGGGCGTGGTAACCACGGTCAGCAACATTGCAGTTACCGCCCAGCAGTTTGAGATCGCACGCCCGGTGCTGACCGCCGCAGGAGTGACTGACGCTGCCAGCTTCCGGTCGGGGCCGGTTGCGCCCGGCCAACTGGTGACGATCTTCGGCGAGAAGTTGGGTACGCTTCCCGGCGCCGCCGTCAGCCTGCCTCTGCCAACGCTGCTGCAAAACGTCCAGGTGCTGGTGAACGGCCAACTCGCGCCGCTGCTCTACGTATCGCTTGGGCAGATCAACTTCCAGATGCCGTTCGGCCTCACCGGCTCGACCGTCAACATCGTGGTCCGCAACAACGGCCTCGAGAGCGCGGCGGTGCAAGTACCTCTGGCCGAAGCCGCTCCCAGCTTGTTCCCGCCCGTGCTGCACTCGCGCGACTACAGTCTGGTCACGGCGGCATCGCCGGCGCGACCCGGCGAGTTGCTGATCCTCTACGCGAGCGGGCTCGGGGCGGTGCAAAGCAGCGTCGCGGCAGGCGCTGCCGCGCCTGCCGCGCGTACCGTAGCGCCGGTGACCGTGACCGCGGCCGGTCGCGCGATCACGCCGGTCTACGCCGGCTTGGCGCCCGGCTTCGCCGGGCTGTACCAGATTAACGTCACACTGCCGTCCGATCTCCCCGTCGACGACTTGGCGGTCAGCGTCGCCGTCGCCGGGCGAACCAGCAACGTTGTCAGCGTTATCGTGAGGTGAGTATGAAGCTGGTGATGCTGATCTTGGCGCTTGGCGCGGTCTGCACCGCGCAGCAGGTTCGCTTTCCCGTTGTGGTGCTGGAGCGTGACGAACGTTTCATCAAGAACCTCAACGCCAGCCATTTCCGTGTCGTTGAAGAGGGGGTCGAACAAACTGTGCAAGAGCGGCGAGATAAGTCCGGGCGGTATCTCCCTCGGCGTCGTGGCCGACAGAAGCAACAGCTTGAGCTGGTCCGGGCCGGCCGCGCAGAATCTCCTGGCGCAAGGCTTGGTATCGGCGCTGGATCAAAGCGCTCGCGAGGATGACTTCTTCGTGGTCGTGGTTTCCACCGAGGCGTTCCTGGCTTGTGATTTCACTCGCGACCCCAACGTGGTTGTTGGCGCGTTTCAAAAGGAAAGGTTCAGGGGCGGCACAGCCCTCTGGGACGGCATGTTTATGGGCATCAACCACCTGGAACGCGCCAAGAATTCCAAACGAGGCCTCCTCGTAGTTAGTGATGGCGAGGACAACAACAGCCGAAAGAGTCGGACTGTCATCGAGGAGTTGCTCAAGCGCAGCGGCATCCCCACATTCGTGTTCAATCCCGACTCCTCCGGTCGTGTCAGCATTGGGCCCGGAGGCCCCCAGACGATGGAGAGCATCTCGCTGAACACCGGCGGATGGTACAAGCAATCCACTAAGGAGCAGAATGCCGGCGCGTACCTGCTCTGGATCCGCGACTTCCTGCGCTCGCAGTACACTCTGACCTACACGCCGTCAAAGGCCGGGCCCGCCGGAAAATGGCGCAAGGTCAAGGTGCAGGTGACGACGCCGGAGGGGCGCAAAGGCGTCAAAGTCGTCGCGCCGTCTGGCTACTACGCACGCTGATCTTGGTGTTCTTTGTGCCTTTGTGGTTTACCGCACTTCTTCCCCAGGCCGGTAAGTGCGCGTGGCGTTCGCTTTCACGTCGTTCTTGTAGAACCACACCGGCTTGAACTCTCCCTTGGCGTAGATGGGGGCTTGGTCGAAGAAGTGCTTCGACTCGGGGTTCGCGCTCTGACCAAACGTCACGATGGACCGGGCGTTCAGCTTCCTGCCGAACTCGACCACGGCGACGTAGGTGTTGCCGCTGATCCCGTAGGCACGTTTCTGACCCGGCACGCGGCGAGTCGCGAAGGCGAAGATGATGCCCACCGGACTGCCAGGCGCGCCGGCGACCGGCAGGCTGGGCTTGGCGTCGGAGAAGGGCTCGAGCGATCCGCTGGTGTGCACACGCTGCAAACGATTGACTTCGCCCCAGGGCACGCGCCACGTCCCGAAATCCGACTCCAGTGATTCCTTGGCCCGCTTCAGCGCGGCCACATCCTGCGGCTCCGGCCTTTGCCAGCGCATGAACAGCGTCATGGCCACGGAGTCCGTGGTGCTGATGCGGTTCCACTTCTTCAGCTCGGCGATCAACTCTTCAAGACCCGCCACGGGCTGTTTCTCCCAAGCGGCCAGCAACTCGGGAATCGCCGTGTCCGCCTTGAGCACGTAGGTGTCGGTGGCGGCGCGCGCCCATTCCTCGAAGGTGAAGCGCTCGCGGGCGGTCAGAAGGCGGCGGGACATCTGCGCGCGCAGGTTGTCCTGCTCGCTGACCATGTACTTGGGATGATCGCCTTGCGTGTCGCCGCCATCCATCTTGTAAGGCGTGGAGTTGCAGTTCTGCAGATAGCCGGACGCGGGATTCGCCGAGTGCGGAAGCTCGTCGATGGTGTGATAGCCCTGCCATTCCGTCTCCGGATCGCTGCCGTCGACGGGCTTGGTCCAGTCAAAGCGCGTGGACCGGCGCGGGACGGCGTTGCCGTGCAGATAGAAGATCTGGCCGCTACGGTCGGCGTAGATGGTGTTGGATCCGGTGAGCACGCGACGCGCAAGGGCGGCGCGAAATTCGCGCAGGTTGCGGGCCTTGGCCATGGCCATGCGTTGCCCGATCTCGCCGCCGGGATTGCCGGCGATCTCCGACCGGGCCGGACGCGCGGCCAGCGATCCGGCCGCGGTCACCGCAACGATCGGGCCGTGATGGGTCTTGCGGAAAGTCACACGCCGCGTCTCGATCCCGGCAGCCGTCTTCACCGGCACGTCTTCGGACCACTCGACCGCGGTGCGGTATCCCGATCCGTATCGGTAAGCCAGCGGCTTGGCGGGATCGTCGAAGGTCTCGCGATAGACGTCCGAAGTGTCGGCGTAGTTGTTGGTGTGGCTCCAGCCGTGACGCTCGGTAAATCCCGAGCGGATGTACGGCGTGCCCAGGATGGCGAACCCGGTGACGCGCAACCCCTGCTTCGATTCCAGGTGCGCTTCATAGCGCTGTCCGCCGCCGAAGAAACCGACGTGCGGATTCATGAACAGCAGGGCCCGGCGACTGGCGCTCTTCTTCGGTGAGACCGCCCACATGTTCGAGCCTTCGTCGAGATCCTCACCTTCGCTCGGGACTTCTGTTCCCTGCTGGCGGAGCGGGACCGCGTCCGCGCCGATGCCGGGAAAAGCCTTGAGCATCTCAGCCACCGATGCGCCGGTCTGATTGGCGCCCGCAGCACCCGCCGCTCCGCTGCGCTGATTAGCCAGAATGTGCCACGGCTCGAAACGGGTAATCAGGCGCGGCTTGACGTCGGGATGTTTGGCCAAGTATTCGTTTAGCCCGGCGGCGAAGGCATCGCAGATGGCGCGAATCTCCGGCGAGGCGCGCGCGTACTCCTCCTGCGCCTGCTTGTTCACCTCGAAGGCTCGCAGGAGCACGTCACTGAGGAGCGCGCTCGGTCCATTGAGTTCCGCGGAACGCCCCAGGGAGCGGATGTAGCTATCTTCAATCTGCCAGAAGTTGTCCTCGGCCTGCGCGTACATCAAGCCGAAAACAACGTCGGCGTCGGTCTTGCCGTAGATGTGCGGAACACCATAGGTGTCGCGATAGATGACCGGCTTTTCCGCTGCCGGGAGGCAGAAAACCAGACCGCAAATGAACGCGGTGAAGCGCAGATAACGGATCATCTTGATAGCTCGTACTTGATCCAGATCAGCCATCCCACGACCAGCAACGCCGAGAGGACCGCGGCCTGCACCGCAAAGGCGTGCAAGCCGGGGTGCGACCAGGCCGACGTGATGGTGGGAATGGCGCTGGAAGCCAGGAAAAGGGCCACGTAGGAAACCAGGTTGAAACGAAGCAGCAGCATCAGAGCGACGATCACCACCAGGGCCACGGCGATGGAGATCCAGAGCTTCAGAAAATGAGTGGCGCTGAGCGCCGGCGCCGCGGCGGCCATGGTCGCGACCACTGCCAGTCCTATCGCGGCGGCCAGCGGACTGCGCAGCAGCCGGAAGAAGATTGCCGCGGCTGCGGCCAGAAACAGCGCCCCCCACAAGCCGCCCATCAGGCTTCCGGTGAACATGGCCATCCCGGGCGCTTCGGCCACGGGAAAGCCAGGAATTCCGGAGCCGGCGCCGCGCGCCACTGACGGAATCTTCTCCACGGCCACACCGGTCAGCAACCGCGCTGCGCCCAAGATCATCGCCGCGCACACGCCGGCGAATAGACCCTCCAGCAGGGCGCGGGCACGCTCGTAACCGGGCGGCGCCCAGAAGCGCGGACGGCCGAAACGTTCCGTGATCAGCAATTCCGCCACAACGCCGAGCGAGGCCAGGCCGATGAATCCTCCGATCACCGCCATCAGAGCCAGCAGCGAGCGTTGGGTGCTGTAGTTGGCCCAAGGGATGGAGGTGTCGTAGCTCAAGGCCCATCCGCGCGCCCCGTTCATGGTATGCACCAGGATGATGGCAGCACCGATACCGGCGAGCAGCAGATGGAAGCGCCAGTTCGGCGTGACTCGGGACATCGCTTTGGCTGCCAACACCACGGCGATCAGGCCCACGCCGATAATCAACAGGTTGGGCAAGGTCACCCAGAAGGTGATCCGGGTGTGCTCGCGTTCCCACTCCTCGGGAATCTTGATCCAGTGCCGCGGCCCGTTCACCTCGTCGCCCTTCACGGCCACGCTGATGCGGTGCCGGGCGTTGTCGCTGAGGCTGGGCAGCTTGTCTTCCCAAGTGAGGATGTGGTCGGTGCGGGCGTCGCGTTCCTCGAGTTCGTGATCGACGAGTTGGAAGTTGTCCAAAGGCACCTGGCGTTCGAGCAGAAACTTTTCCGCCAGGGTTTGCGCCTGGACCTTGCTGAGCCGCGCCCCGGGCGCTTTCTCGTCGAGGATGTGGGCGTAGCGCTCGGGAGTGCCGTCCAAGCGGACCCAAACGTGGTACTCCTCTTTCTGCCCGGGCAGGAAGAAGCGCGTCTGGTAGAAGACCACCGGTACTTCCGAGCGATAGATTTCGCCAACTTCCTGGGGGCTGAAGCGTTCCAGGAGGTAATCGGTGGCCGACCCCGGGATGCCGTCCTGGAGCGAGGTCACCCGCCGGTAGAGACCCACCGCAACACGCGGGGTCACCGTGCCTAGGTATTTGGTGGCCGCCTCCTGGGCCTGCTGAGGCGTCACCTCCAGCTTGAAGGAGCGCCCCATCGATGGCTGCTTCACCCATAGACCAACGGCTACCGCCAAGGCTGCTCCGAATACGAGCAAGCGCATGCCTTCGATGGGCAGGAACTGGAACGGAGCGGCCGGGGCGACGACAGCAGGAAAACTGGTGGTGGTGATGACATCCGAGGGCTTCGCCTGGCCCGGAGCGCTGATGGTCTCGAGGTCGGAATCAGCGGGGGCTGCGGCTGCCGCCACCGGCGCTGCCTCCGACGCGGCTGCTGGCTCATCCGGCGCGGCGTTCAAGATGCTGCGATCCTTCAGGAATCCGCGCGATTCCAGGTAGAACACCACGCTGATGAGCAAGGGCACCAGCACGGCGTCGGCCACCAACGCGCCGGAGAGCCGGTAGCTGAGCACGTCCGAGCGCATCAGGAACATGGCCATCAGCACGGCGTCCACGGTGTAGTGCCAGACCAGCGTGGCCAGGATTCCGAAGCGCAGGAAGACCCATCCGGCCACAACGCCGATCAGGCCCACCTCCACGCCGCGGATCCAGGCGGGTTGCTGCGGGTAGGCGCTGTGCAGAAAGCCCCAGAGGAATGCCGGGATCACCACCGCCAGCACCTTCGACTTGGTCAGTCGCAGCAGCAGCGGAATGGCGAAGAGGCGGAAGCCGAATTCTTCCGTGGTGGAGGCCACCAAGGCCATCGCCAGCGGAGCCACCCAGGGGAATGCCGTGGAAATCGTGTTGTCGTAGTTGACGTCCAGCGGGGCCCACGCGCCGAATCGCGAGGCCATGGTGTAGAACAGCGCCACCAGGCCCAGGTGCATCCCGGCCATGCCGTAGCCGATGAGTGTGGCGTTGAAGAACTCCTTGGATCGCAACCCGCGAAGCGTGAACAGGTGGTTCAATGCCAAGTGGTTCGGCAAAAGATCACGGTAGAGTGGCTCGCCGGACGCGGCCAACATCATCGTATAAATGCCCATCACCACGCCGGCGATCAGGAAAAGAACGGCCAGTACCGCCGCCAGAGTTTCGTAGGGCGTGTTGGTGGGAAGCTGTTGGATGGCCTGCGGCAGGCTGTTCCACAGTTGCGCGGCGAACAGCAGACCTACCACCGCGCCGATGCCCGCGGACGCCTTCCAATGGATCTTCCGCAAGCGTGTGGAGCGCGCGATCACGAAGATCACCCCGCCCAGCAGCAGGACGTAACTGGCGTTGGCGAAGTTCTGCAGCAGCTCGTTTCGCGAGCGCAACTGGATGTAGTCGCGGGTCCACTGCTCGGGGACCTTCAGGAACTCGTCGAACTCCCCCACCTGGTCGCCGATCACGGTCACCCGCATCCGGCGCGTGGCCTCCTTGAGCTTGAAGCCCTCCTCTTCCCAAGTGAAGGTGTAGTCCAGCCGGTTGGGGCGATTAGTCACCTCATCGGTCACCAGCTTGTAGCGGCTCAGATCGAGCTTGCGTTCGCTGCGCAGGAAAACTTCGGCGATGCGCTGGGCTTCTTCCTTCTCCAGCTTGGCGCCCGGAAAGCCCTCATCCACCTTGTGCGAGAAGCCCACCATTTCCCCGGTGGTGGTCAGCCAGACGCTCATCTCCTCTTTCTGCGGCGGACGGAACAGGCGGGTTTGCCAGCGCCAGATCCGCACGGTGGAAGCCATCACCTTGTTGGCTTCCTGCAAACCCAGCTCTCGCTCCAGGTAGGTCTTCGATTGGTTGTCGTAGCTGAAAATGGTGGTGCGTCGATAGCCGTCGGTGCTGAGGCCCCGGCCGCGCAGGAAATCGAGGGATCGCGCGGCGATCTCATCGCGAGTCAGTCGCAGGTCGATGGAGGCTTCCGGAAAAGCCTGGTGGAAGAGCTTGTAGGCGGTGAAGGCGCCGGCCACGCCGAGCGCCAGAAACAGCAGCGGCCAGAGCCAATCCCGGCGCTCCATCTTCTCAATGTGCATCATGCTAGGTCACCCATGCTATTTCACCGCCTTCAGCTTCTCGCGCAGGAGATTGCCGAGTTCATCCACTTTCGCCAGCAGGTTCTGCTGGGTCACGCCGGTGACGCGCTCGGCGGCCAGCAAACGTCCGGTTTCTACCTCCACCACTTCCGCCTTCATCACCACGTCTTCCCCGAGCAGTAGGGTATCGCCGCGAACCATCAGGGTGGCTTTGCTGCGCTTGGCCACTTCCGTAGCCACGCTCTGGTCGACGGCAGTCGCGTCTTTGTGCAGTTCTTTAAGCGCGTCGTAGAGGCGCTGCTTGCTGATCACGTCCACGTTGGGCAGCTTGGCCAGTTCCCCGGCCAGCAACTCCGCCGCATTCACGCCGTACCAGTTCATTTTGGGATCGCCGGTGCGATTCTCAAAAGCCAGCACGGCCACCGAAGGTCGCGCCGGTCCGGTGGACGGCGCGCTCGATTGCTTCTTGTCGCTCAGCACGGTGACGCCCAGGACGGTCAGGCCCACGAGCGTGCCGAGCGCCAACAAGATCAAGACCGCGCTGCGCAGCGGCGAAGGATGGGGCGCCACGGGGCCCGATCCCGAAACTGGGATAGCCATTTGGCTGGCCGACGGAATGCTGCCCGGCAGCGGCGTCCGCGGCCCGCTATCCAGGCTCCGCCGCAGGCTCTTCAAGTCCACCACCAGGTCGGCGCCCGACTGGTAGCGCTCGTCGGGATCCTTGCGCAGAGCCTTGAGCACGATGCGGTCGAATTCCCCGCCCAGCGGTGATCCGGCCTGCGAGGGCGGCAAGGGCTCAGCGTTCAGGATCTGGTCGAACACTTCCACGGTGTTCTGTCCGGTAAACGGCAGGCGTCCGGTTGCGGCCTCATACATCACCACGCCGAAGGAGAACAGGTCGCTGCGGGTGTCCACTTCGCGCGCCCGCGCCTGCTCCGGCGACATGTAGTGCGTGGTCCCCACGGTCACGCCCTTTTCGGTGACGTCGGCGGTCATGTCACTGGTGGGTTTGGCAGGAGTCAAGTGCTTGGCCAATCCGAAGTCCACCAGCTTGACCATGCTGCGCGTGGTCACCCATATGTTCGACGACTTGATGTCGCGATGCACCACCTGGCAGCGTCCGGCTTCCGCTAGCCCTTCGGAGGCCTGGATCAGGCAATCGAGCAGCGCCTTGCTGTTGCTGCGGAGTTCCACGCCCTGTTCTTTCAGCGGGCGGCCTTCCAGAAACTCCAGCACCAGGAAGAGCTGGCCTTCCTCTTCCTCAATGGAATGGATGGTGCAGACGTTGGGATGGGTGATGCCGCTGACGGCCTGGGCCTCGCGCAGGAACCGCTGGCGGGCTTCCTGGTCCTCGAGCAGGGTGGGGTGGATGAGCTTGAGCGCGACGATTCGGTTCAGGCGGGTGTCTTCGGCGCGGTAAACCACGCCCATGCCACCCTCACCAACCTTCTCCAGCACGTGGTAGCGGCCTAGCGTCCGCCCCGTCAAGGAATCATCCGGCATTCGGTGGGATGCTATCACAGGGGACTGCGGATGGGGCTGCGCGCCCAAACTCGCCGAACTTCCCCCGTCGCGCCGTCGACTTCGATCAACTCGCCGTCCTTGATCAGGCGTGTGGCGTCCCGGACGCCGACGGCGGCGGGGAGGCCGTACTCGCGTGCGGTCACCGCGCCGTGGCTCATCATGCCGCCAATCTCCATCACCAACCCGCCGGCCGTGAGGAATAGCGGCGTCCAGCCAGGATCGGTGAACGGCGCCACCAGGATCTCGCCTTTGTGCAGCAGTGCGCCGTCGCCGGGATCCATCAAGATGCGCGCGGGGCCGCGAGCGGTCCCCGCCGACGCCGGTACGCCGCGCAACACGTCGCCGTCCACGGCCGCGGATCTCGGGCTGACTACCGGTTGCCCATCGCTGCGAACCACCAGCGGCGGATTGGCGCGCATGTGCTTGGCAAACTCCAATCGCCGTTTGGGAATCTCCGCGCGCACCCAGGCGCGGTCCAGCCTTCCGGCGGAGACCCGCTCGATCTCGGGAATCGACAGGAAGAAGAAGTCGTCCGGCTTGTCCAGCAGTCCGCGCGAGACCATGCGGCGGCCGACCTCGATGTACAGGTCGCGCAGGTGCGCCGTTCCCATCAGCACGTAGAACTTGGGCGCTTCGCGCAGGTGCAACCGGGTCTCGATCGCGCGAATCATGCGGCGGAATAGCCAGCGCCGGATGGGATGCCCGGCCAGCCCGCGCTCGACGCGAGCCCTGGCCTCATCGTGCTCGCGGACCTGACGCTCGTAATGCTGCCGGGGCGTCAGATCGCCTGGCGGGTGCGCCAGGTAGTTGCGGATGGTGTCGTAGACAAAGGTGGGATCTTCGCGCCAGCGCGGGCAGGCGAAATCAAACTCGCGCACCGCACGATGGCCATGCTGTTTCAGGAACTGATCCAAGCGATCCAGGAATCCGGCCGCCGCCGGAAGCTCACGCAGCGCGGCGGGCACATCGGCGATCGCGCAGTTCGAGAAAACAGCGCGTACTTCCGGTCCGGCCGATGCGGCCACGTCCCACATCGCCAGCGCCGTATCCATCGTGGGATTGCCTTGCAGTCCGGAGAGCAGACGCGGCAGCTCGTCGGCGAAGCCCCATCGCGGCAGCCGCCATTGCAGGAGGGCCAGGACCGGCAGAGCCAGGATCGCGGCGGCCATCGCGGTCATCCCCCGGGGAATCGACTCAGAAGCGAAGTAGCGGCACAACGCCAGAATCTGTTCCTCGTTCAGGATGCGCACGTCAATCTTGCTGAAGGCCGCCACTTCATCCTGGACGCTGCGGAGATCCGCCCATGCCTTTTCCGCGGTGATGTTGCCTAAGACGTTGCGCAAGCCGCCGGGAGCGTGCCAAGCGTGCAACAAGCGGCGCAGGCTGAACGGGCGGGAGATGGGCTGGAGCTGGCCGCTGCGCATCAGCTCACTGACGATGTCCGCCACCTCTGCATCCAGCAAGCGCCCGATCCGCGGGTGCGCCATGTGGCCCATGATTCCGGTCATCACGTTGAGGTTCCAGTACACCCGGCCATCCACCAGATCCATGATGTCGTCCATCTTGGTGATGAGACGGTAGATGTCGT
>CAYPHP010000048.1:0-9457 GCA_964410045.1 uncultured Acidobacteriota bacterium
CGGCGCAGATCGTCGGGGACGCGCATCTTGGTCAGCGTCTTGGGATCCACGCACACGTAGAGTGACTGCGCCGTGCCGACCAGGCGGCCGTCGCTCTGCGCATAGATTTCAAACTCGAAGGTCAGGCTGGTGTTGCCGATGGCTGAGACCCGCACGCAAACTTCCAGCCACTCATCGAACACCGCCGGCGATTTGAACTCCATGGTGGTGCGGGCCAGCACCGTGTCGACGCCGCCGGCGATCAAGCTCTTGTAGTCCAGGCCCAAGTCGCGAAAGTACTCGGTCCAGGCGACATCGTAGTAGGTGAGGTAATTCCCGTTGAAGACGATCTTCTGGGCGTCGGTCTCGGCAAAGCGGACCCGCAGTTTGTGGCTGAAGTGAAAGTCGGATTTCACGTGGACCTCAGTTTGAATCGTTGGATCTTACCCGTGGGAGTCTTGGGAAGCTCATCCACAAAGAGAATCTCGCGTGGGATCTTGAAGCGAGGCAGGGTGTCGCGCAGGAAAACCGACAGCTCTTCCTCCGTCGCCGAGGCGCCTTGGCGCAAGACGACGAAGGCCTTGGGAAAGGTAAGGCCCTGAGCGTCGGAAGCCGCTACTACGGCTGACTCCTGCACCGCGGGGTGAGTGATGAGCGCAGCCTCCACTTCCATCGGGGAGACCCATTGCGCGCCCACCTTGAGCATGTCGTCGGCGCGGCCGCAGTACCAGTAGAAGCCATCTTCGTCCTGGCGGTACTTGTCTCCGGTCACCAACCACTCGCCGCGCATGGTTCGGCGCGTTTGCTCAGCCTTACGCCAATAGAAGGCCGCGGCGCTGGGCCCGGAGATCCAAAGATTGCCTACCTCGCCAGGCTTCACGTCGACGTCATTCTCATCCACGATCCGGGCGTGATAGCCGGGCACCAGGAGGCCGCTCGAGCCTGGACGCACTTCTCCCGCGCGGTTGGTGATGAACACGTGCAGCATCTCCGTGGACCCGATCCCGTCCAGAATCTCGACGCCGAACCGCTCCCGAAAGCGGCGGTAGAGTTCGGCGGGCAGTGCTTCACCGGCGGAAACCGCCAGGCGAAGCGACGACAGGTCATAGCGCTTCTCGGCGTCCGGCACACTCAGGATCGCGGCATAGAGCGTCGGGACCGCAAAGAAGAGCGTTGGCCGTTCTTGCTGGATGATCTCCAAGCAGCGCTCCGGCCCAGGACGCTCCGGCACGAGCACCGAGCTGGCGCCTACCCGGAAGGGACAGTAGAGTGAATTACCCAAACCGTAGGCGAAGAACATCTTCGAGGCGGAAAAGATGCGATCCTCGGCGGTCAAACGCTGGACCGGAACAGCGTACCAATCCGCCGAGTAGACCATGTCGCGTTGGAGATGAACGGCACCCTTGGGCCGGCCCGTGCTGCCAGAAGTGTACAGCCAGAAGGCCATGTCGTCACGATGGGTGGGCGCAGCTTCCAGCAACGGCTTGGCGAGTACGAGTCGCTGCTCCCAGGCGTCGTCCAGGACCACCGCGCTCGGCGGCAGAAGTGGACGCAGGCGCTCGAAGAACATCGGATGAACGAAGACACACTTGGCTCCGGAGTCCTCCAGGTAATAACGCAACTCGTCGCCGGCCACCAGCGTGTGCAGCGGCACCGGGACAATCCCGGCCTTGATCGCGCCAAAGAACAGCGCGGCGAACTCCGGCGAGTCCGGAATAATCAACAGGATGCGCTGTTCGGGTAGCAAACCCATTCCCAGCAATGCGCCTGCAGTACGCGCCACCAAATCGCTGACCTGCTGGTAGGTGAACGCCTGGCCCTGGTAGTGAAAGGCGGTCCTTGCGCCGCGCCCTTCCTGGACATTGGAGTCCACGAAGAAGTCCGCCGCGTTGAAGCGGTCCGGCAGGCGAATCTCCGCCGCTCCGTGAAGCGAAGCCAAGGGTCCAGGCATGCAGGGGATTATAGTCGGCCCAGGTATTCCTGCGGTACGCCGATCACCGGCTTGCCTTGACAGACCCTCGAGGGCAGGATAAAAATTAGATAGGGCTGTCTAGCTCAGGATCCGCGCCCGTGGCTCGCCCACGCCTGGTTTGCCGCCTACCCTTCGCAATGAGGAGAGGAATAATGAGTAGCCGCCTCATGAAACTGTTGCTTGTGACTCTGGCCGTTGGCGCGTGGGTTGTCCCCGCGGCGGCCCAGTCGGTAGCGCTGAGCCTTTCCTCGCAATCCGCCCCTTACTGTCCCACCAGCACGGATGCCGTGGTCGGAGATGTTGCGGTTACCGTGGGCAACAACGGCACGATCCCCAGCGGGGCAATCATTCAGGCATTCTTAGCTGCGCCGATAACCAGCACCCCGACATTGAGCGTTGTCCCCGCCGTCGCCGGAGTCACCATGGATTTCAGCGGCGGGCTGATCAACATCCGCTTTAGCGCCGCCGCCGCGGTCACCATCGGGACCCGTTTTCAGGTCAGTGGCATCCGGGTGAACGCCAGTCTGTTGCCGAGCAGCGCAAACGGCGTGACTTCCGCGGAGATCGCGGGCGTCCCGCAAGCGGCCTTCACCTTCGTCAACTCACTGGCCAACCTGGGCCGGCCCGACACCTCCCTGTGTCCCGTGACCATCGCCCTGAGCGCTCCGAGCACGTCGTTTCGCGCCTTGGTAGGTTCGCAATTGACCATTCCCGCCAGGATCAACGTGACCAGCCTGACTGGAAACAACTTCGCCCTGCCGACCGTGAATGTGACGACTGAGGACGGCGGAAACTGGATCGCCGGCAACAACAACAGCGTGACCGTGGACGGTCAGGACAACACTTACACGATCAGCATTCTTCCCCAGCCCGGAGCCCTGGCGGTTGGCAAATACAAAGGCAAGGTCAGCGTAATCGTCGCCAACTCGACGAACAATCCGCCGGCTTCCATCGAAGTGACCTTGGTGGTGTTCTCCGACCAGCCGATTGTGGTGAGCGCAAACTCCATGGTCTTCCGGAGCAGCATCGGTGTGGATCCACCGGCCCAGACGCTGACGGCAACCGTGACGCCGCCGGTCCCCAATCCCACGGTCACCGTGGTGACGCAAACGCCCGCGGGTAGCAATTGGTTGAACGTAACAACCGAGACTACCGATAACAAGCTGACGCTGACGGTTAGTCCCAAAGCGGCCGGGCTGGCCGCCTCGCCGTCCAATGTGCCGTATGCCGGGCTGATCAGGTTCTCATCGGAGCTGGCCTCGCAACCGACGCAGAACGTCATCGTCCAGTACCAGATCGACGCGCAAGCGCCAGTGCTTAGCCTGACCCAAAGCAAAATGGACTTCACCGCGGCCTCCGGGTCGAGCGCGGCCACATCGTTGAACGCCACCATTGGGAACACCGGCGGAGGCACCCTGGCATTCACGGTGGCGGTGTCCACCGATCGCGGCGGCAACTGGCTCAGCGCCAACCCACCCAGCGGTACGGCTCCGGCAAACATGACGGTCACGGCGAACCCTGCCGGCCTAGCCTCAGGTTTCTATACGGGAACTGTGACGGTTACAGGCACCGGCGCAACCAACAGCCCGCTGCGGATCGCGG
Organism: uncultured Acidobacteriota bacterium; assembly: GCA_964410045.1. Taxonomy (GTDB): domain Bacteria; phylum Acidobacteriota; class Terriglobia; order JAJPHL01; family JAJPHL01; genus CAYPHP01. The sequence continues at coordinate 3,554 of CAYPHP010000048.1, forward strand.
TGACGCTGACGGTGGGCACGGTACCCAAGGTGGCAGATCGCGGCATCAAGCAAGGCGCCAGCTTCAGCGACGGCACCGCGACAGCCGGGACCATCTTGAGCATGTTTGGTACGAACCTGGCCACTGCTACGCAATCGGCGCAGGCTTTGCCGCTGCCCACGCTGATGGCCGGCGCTCAAGTGAAAGTGAACGGCAGTGCCGCCCCCCTGTTCTATGTCTCGCCGACCCAAATCAACTTCCAACTGCCAACCGAAGTCACCGGGACCAATGTCACTGTCACGCCGTCGCTGAACAGCCTGGATGGAACGCCAGTGACCGTTCCGCTGGTAGCCTCAGTACCCGGACTGTTTTCTCTCAGCTCCGACGGGACCGGCCCGGGCGCCATCCTCAAGCCTGATTTCACCGTCGTGAGCAGCACGAATCCCGCGGCGCGCGGTTCGGTGATCCTGATCTACGGAACCGGCTTCGGAGCGACCACGCCGAGCGTGGCGTCCGGTCAGCCGGCCCCCGGCGACCCGCCAGGATTGGCACGGCTGGTTGCCACTCCCACGGTGTCCATCGGCGGGCAGTCGGCCCAAATCCTCTTCGCCGGACTGGCACCAGGCTTCGTGGGGCTATTCCAGATCAACGCGGTTGTGCCCGCGACGGTTTCCGCCGGCAACGCCCAGATCGTGGTGACAATCGGAAGTGCGACCAGCAATACCGTAACCGTAGCCGTACAATAGGCGGTCGAAAAACAGCCTTTTTCCAAGCACTTACGAGAGCCTTGACTTTCGCTTGGCCGGGGTTTACCCTGAGACTGAACGACCAGCGCTTGCGCTCGTTGCCGACTTGACGATCTGCGGTTCCCACTAAATCAGCAAGCGCTTTTGCCATGGGGCTTGAGCCATACCTTTTGGGCTCGGGATCCACGTTTTGGATCCCTGTTTGCGCGGAGGAGGAACAACCCCGATGTTCCAACTCATCAACGACGAGAAGCCGACGCCTGAAGACCGCAAGCTGCGAATCCTCGAAGGGGGAGCGATTGTCGCCGTACTAGGCATCATGGGTGTGATGCTGTGGTACGTCTTCAAGTACAGCGGGTGAACCAAGCGGGCGAAGTGCAGTCGTCGGCCGGTGATGGTGAGCTAGCGAGGGAAGCGCGCGAGAACCCAAGTTCGCGCCTCAGCGTTGGTGTGTAGAGTTCCTTCCAGGTGGGCATCCTCAACTTCCCGCAGTATTTCTTGGAATGAAGGCCCAGGCTGATAGCCCAATGCGATCAGATCATATCCGGAGAGCAACGGCGCGGGCTTGATCTCCTCCGGGCCGAGGTTGGCCAGCAATTCACGCAGGGAATCGTAAGTATCGAGCTTTCCGTGGCTCGACACGCAGTCGAGCCGGTGAAGCTCCAAGTGCTCCTCGAAGCCGTCCAGACGCAGGAAGCGCTTCAACGTTGCGGGCTTCATGCGAGGCACGTCGATGAATCGCAGGTGATTCTCCACCAGGGCCACGACGCGGTCCCGGTCGCGTCCTGAAAAACGCAGTTTCGCACAAATGTCCGCAGCCATCCGCGCGCCGACGGCAGCGTGGTCGTGGAAACGGATCCGGTCGCCGGCGCGCTGCGGCGGCCGGAACGTCGGAGGCTTGCCTACGTCGTGCAGCAGGACGCCCCACGCCAGCGTGAGGCTGGGTTGCCGCAGGCCATCCAACATCATCCGGGTGTGAATCCAGACGTCGCCTTCGGGATGAAACTCCGGCGGCTGTTCCACGCCTTTCATCGCCGCGATCTCCGGAAGCAGGACCGCCAGCAGGCCGGAATCGTCCATGAGTTCAAAACCGCGGCGCGCCCCGCCCTCGGTCAGGATCATGGTCAACTCGTCGCGCAGACGCTCCGCGCTGACCTCGCGGATGGACGCATGCATCCGCAGCAGGGCCGCCCACGTGTTTTCGTCAATGCGGAATCCGAAGCGCGCCGCGAAGCGGACTGCGCGCAGCAGCCGCAAGCGGTCTTCCTGGAAACGGCACTCCGGGTCGCCGATGGCCCGAATGATTCCAGCACGCAGGTCGGCTTCGCCGCCGACGTAGTCGAGAGTCTTGTGCTCGACCGGGTCGTAGAACATGCCGTTGATGGTGAAATCCCGCCGCTGCGCGTCTTCCCGGGGATCGCTGGTGAAGGACACCGTGTCCGGCCGCCGGCCGTCGCTGTAGCCGCCGTCATTACGGAACGTGGCCACTTCGATTGCGGATGGGACCACCACAACGCCGAACTTCGCGCCCACTTCCAGCGAACCCGGAAACTGCTCGATGACCCGGTCAGGAGTTGCACTGGTGGCGACGTCGTAATCCTTTGGTTCGCGGTCGAGCAGCATGTCGCGGACACAGCCGCCGGCAAAGTACGCCTGATGGCCGGCGGCGCGCAGCTTCTTCAGAATCTCCTCAGCGGCTTGGCGGGCCGCGCTCATGGCTTCCTCTTGCGAAACTCGGGCAAAGCTTCGTGGACGCGGCTCCCCGGCGCCGGACCTCGCCGCGTCTCGTCGGTCAAGGCGCCGCCGAGTTGCACGCTGGAAAATCCAAAGCGGCCGCGCAACCGGTCAGTGGCGGCCAAGGCCTGTTCCCACTTGCTGGTACTGCTCTGCTCCAGCAAGCTCATCTGCCCAGGCCCGAGCTCCAGGCCGCTGGCGCGGACGCCGAGTAGACGGATCTTTTGCCGCGGATTCCAGGTCCGCTCAAACAAGCGGCGGACCTCCGAGTAGAGCGCGCCGTCCAAGTGAGTTGGTTCCCGCAACGTGTGATCGCGGGTGACCGTGCGGAAATCCGAAGTGCGCAACTTCAACCCGATGGTTCGCGCGAAGAGGCCTTGTTCTCGCAAGCGGGCCGCGACCATCTGGGACAGTTCGGAAAGCGTGGCCAGGAGTGTCTCCTTTTGCGCGGTGTCCTCGGAAAAAGTGAGTTCATGGCTCACTGACTTGGCGCCGGCCTGTTGCCCGACGGCTCCCGCGAACCATGCGCCGGCATCTTCGCCGTGAGCTTTGTGGAAGAGAGCAGCGCCGTTCGCGCCCAGGAGTTGCTCCAGCAAGTCGCCGCCGGCAGCCACCACGTCCGCGACTGACCGCAGTCCGCGCTCCGCCAATCGTTTCTCCGCCACCTTGCCGATGCCAGGGATCTTGCGCACCGGCAGCGGCGCCAGAAACGCCGCTTCCGAGCCCGGTGGAATCCACAACAGGCCGTTCGGCTTGGCCTGCTCGCTGGCGACCTTGGAAACCAGCCGGGAAGTCGAGATCCCGATGGAGCAGCGGAGTTTCAGCTCGCGGGCCACCGTCTCATGCAGGGAGGCCGCCGCGGCCAGCGGCGGACCCAGCAGGCGCTCGCTGCCGCTGACGTCGAGATAGCCTTCATCGATCGAGACCATCTCCACCTGCGGCGAGAAGCGGTAAAAGATCTCCTGGATCTTGTGGGAAGCCTCCACGTAGCGGCTGCGGTGTCCCGGTAGGAAGATGGCGTGCGGGCACAACTGCAGCGCACGCGACAGCGGCATAGCCGAATGTACTCCAAACTTGCGGGCTTCATAAGACGCCGCCGCCACGACGCCACGTGGGGCGACCGTCCGCCCTGCGCGCGTTTCCAGCGCAGCTCCCACCACTACGGCCTTGCCCTTCAGAGACGGATCGTAAATCTCCTCCACGGAGACAAAGAAAGCGTCCATGTCGACATGGAGGATCATTTGGGAGAACGGCGGGCCGAGAGCACGCGGTCAATACCAGCAAGGTCCTTTTCGATCTGGAGTGAATCCCAGCCCTCGGCAAACATGGCGCGCACCTGCTCAGCCACATTGTAGCCGAGCTCCAGCACCAGCCAAGCGCCCGGCCGGAGGACCCGCGCAGCCTCGGGGACCAAGCGGCGGTAAACGGCCAGGCCGTCGCCGCCGGCAAAGAGCGCCAGGTGCGGCTCGTGGTCGCGAACCTCGCGCTGCAGCGTTGCGGCATCGGCGTCGGCCACGTACGGCGGATTCGACGCCACCAGGTCCACGCAGGCGTCCGGCAGACAGGACAGCAGGTCGCCCTGAAAGAAGTGGACGCGGTCCGCCACTCCCAGCCGCCCGGCGTTTTCTGACGCGGTGCGCAACGCGTCCGGGGAGATCTCGCCCGCAAAGACGCGGGCCGTCTGGAGATCATGCGCCAACGCGATGGCGATGCATCCCGATCCGGTACCACAGTCGACGATGATCGGGTTCCGGCATGCTGCATTCTTCAGTCTGCATTCTGCAATCTCCACGACGTGTTCGGTTTCCGGCCGGGGTATGAGCACGCTGGGATTCACGCGGAACTCCAGACCCCAGAATTCCTGACGTCCGGTGATGTATTGCGTGGGACGTCCCTGGATCCGCTCGTGGAGATAGCGCGCGAAATGCAGTTGCTGAAGGTCGGTAAGCTGCTGCTCGGGATGGGCGCGGAGAAATGCGCGGTCGCATCCCGCGGCGTGCATCAACAGCACTTCGGCGGTCAGTTGGGGCGCCGCGATGCCCTCACGGTCGAGGACTTGGACGCCTTGCCGGAGAGCGGTATCGAGGTTCACGATCCGCGGCTTTGGTCGTTTGGATTTCTACTTCTGGTCGCGATTCTGCCACGGCAACAGGATCGTGCCATGCATGACAAGATTCAGCTTGGCGCCCGAGGGCTGGGTCCGGACTTCAAGACCCTGGCGCAGGTAGCCGCCAAAGTCTTTGGTCTCCATGGTCGCCTCCACCCAGCCATCCTCGCCGGGCTTGAATTCCTCTTTGGAGACCCGCGCCGTAACACAGCGGCAGGGATTGAAGATCTCGGCTTTGACCTTCACGGCATGGTCGGACTTGTTGGTGAAGTAGAACTTGGCGTTGATCGGCTCACCCCGGCGAATCAACTTGAAGTCATAAATGCGATTGATGAACTCCAATTCCGAGGGAATCGCCTTTTCAGGGGGCGTCTGCGGAACCTGCGGGGCGCCGCCATCGACTCCGACAGGAATCCTGTCCTGCTCCGGCCTATCTTTCAACAGAGCGTACCAATCTTCGTTTTCCCAGACCCATGAAACAGTCTGGTCGGTCCGAATCTTGGTACCCGGGAAGCCCGGGATGCTCATCGGCGAGTCAACCGAGGCTTCAGTCGTGCCGGTCTTGCCGTCAGGAGCCACCTTGACCGTCCTGACCTCGAAGCCATAGATCGAAGCCTTCTTCATTGCGGCCCAGGCGATCTTAGCGTCCTCGTTGAAGAACGATTCCACCTTCCGCCACTGGCTTTCTTTGATCGCGGCGTATAAGGCTTCGCAACGTTCCCTGAGGCGCTGTTCCAGCTTGGGTACGTCGACCGCCGGTTGCTGGGCCAAGGCGGTGAAACAGAACAGGAAGGAGCCAATCAGTGCAGTGAGGGAGCGAGAAGACATGCTCATAAAGACCTCATAAGAGAAACGAAGGGTAGCCCACTTTGTGGGCTACCCTTCTTGGAGAAACAACGACCTCTTTACTGACCGAGGCCGCCCGCGTCGGCGCCGCCGCCGAGCACGTTGTTAGCGCCGGTCCGGCCTGTGCCGGTGCCGTTCAGAACGTGAGCGTGGAAGGCGAAGCCGACGTTGGCGGCCCCCACACCGAAGTTGTCGAAGATGGTCGCGACGCCGTGAGCGTAGCGGAAGTTGCAGAGGGCCACGATATAGCCTTGGAAGCCCCTGGCAATCGCTGTCGCGGTGCCGTCGTTCAGAGCCAGAACGGTGTGCTCGCCGGGGGCGATCACGCCGGAGGTGGCTACGGTTCCGCCAGCGGAAACTGACGGAATCGGCATAGCGATACCGGCGGAACCGCCGGTGGGAGCGCTGATGCCGTAGAAGTACAGGGTCACGCCGCCGGTCTCACCGAGGGTCGTGCCGGAATCCTTCGCGGTGTTCGCGATGGCCATGCCG
>CAYPHP010000048.1:9467-12385 GCA_964410045.1 uncultured Acidobacteriota bacterium
TTGCTCACGAAGGTGAAGAGCAGGTTGGTCAAGCAAGCGGTGGCCGAGCCGATCGCGATCGGGGTAGCCGGTACGCCAGCATTCGCCACGAAGCGGAGCTGAACCGCGGTGGTGCTGAAGCCGGTGGTGGTGCTGACCGGGCCGACGCTGACTTGCACGGTGCCCAGGCTGCCCACCGGAACGATCGTGCCGGTCGGAGCGGTGATGTAGAGAACCAGGGACACGGTGTCCACAGTGGTCGGACTGACCGAAGCCACGCCAGCGCCCGTGCTCTGAACTTCATAAGTCACGGTTGCAGCGCCGCCACTGGGTGTAACCGCGATCAAGCCAGCGCCGTAAGCGCCGTAGCCCGCGGGTACGCCGTAGGTGCCGTCGGCATTCAGCCGGGCCATATTGATGGCGCCCGCTGTAGCCAAGCCACCGAGTCCAGGACCTGCGACCGCGCCAGCGGCGGTTGCTCCGCCGGTGCCGGCGAAGCCGGGCTGCGCGATAAAGGTGATGCCAGCAGGAATTCCGGCAAAGGTCATCACGAACTGAACGCCCTTGGTCGGAACAGGTGCTGTGCCCTGGAAGCCAGCCGGAGTGATGCCCGCTTCGTCGAAGAAGTAGGGTCCGCCGGTTGAAACTGCAGCGCTAAACGATGTTGGGAAGTTGGCCGGCTCGACGATGTTCACGCCGAACGCGCCGGTCACTGCGGCCGGGAACGTCGCCGGAGCGGCGCCGCCAGCGGTCAGTGTCGGGGTCACCGGGAAAGCGCACTGCGGAAGAGCAGGAGCGCCAACCACGGTTACGCCGCCGATGGTGGCCTGGGCGCGGCCCACCACGGTGGCGTTATTGCCGCCGGGGAAGGTGACCGCGTTGGCCGGTACGGTGGTCAGTGTCGCGAAAACGTTCCCGGTCAGACCGGACACGTTCACGCGCACGCCCTGAATATTCAGGGAGCCGCCGGGGACCAAGCAGAGGGTCGTCGCGGTGGCCGGAGGCGTACCCGCAGCGCACACGCCTGTTCCGTCGTTCACGTAGGCAGCAGGAATGGCGAGTTGCAGACTGGTGCCGGCACGAGTTACCGTCATGCCGTTGGTCACCAGGACGCCCGAGGAGTTTCCGGTCGCCGTTACGCCCGTCGTATAGATGTTCGCCAACGGAACTGCTCCCGGCGCCTGGTTGTCGATGCCGGGGTTGTTGGTGATCGTGCCATCATAGACGACCGCGATCGTTGTGCCGCCCGGGATCACCTGGGCAGCGTTTGTGTTGTTCGACAAGGTGATCAAACCAACCACCTCGGTGATGCCTTCAGAGCGGACCCGGGTTGGGTTCGAGCCCAACGTCAGGACCGCCTGTCCGTAGGCCGACACTGCGAAAATGCACAGAGCCAGCATCGGGATCAGGACTTTGGTTCTGCTATTTGCCATCTCCGTCTCCTTGTTCATGTGTTTCATTGAGTTTGGGTTCAGACGCTGCCCCTCCAACCGGGGTCTCTTGCTTATTTACTGCTTCTCTCCAGCCTGACCCCGGAGGGGCAGGCCTTCTGAGCTCGTACAAAACTTTGGGGCCGCCAAGTAAAAAGGCAGGACCCGTGCTGGGCCTAAAAAGTGACACCCTATCATCACTTAGCTGCGTCAGTCAACTTTTTTAAGCCACACAGCCACGGGCGCTCGGGCGCGGGATACTTAACGAACGCTGGGCGTGTCATCCCTAGCTTTCCGCTGGGACGCTATCAGTACAACAGGGCTGGCTGTGAGAGTCAAGACTTATTTTCCGCCAGGTTTACCGATCTAGTACCAGTGGGCAGGACTCCCGTACCATGTGCTCTTAACAGTCCTTTCTTCCCGATGTCGCGGCGGCAGTGTCGCCCTTCAAACTGAATCATGTCGACGGCTTCATAGACCCGCTGAATGGCCTCCTTCAACGCACCCGCGGACGCGGTCACCCCGAGCACGCGGCCGCCGTTGGTTTCCCATCCTTCCGCTGACCGACGCGTTCCGGCATGAAACACTTTTACCTCGTGCAACGCTGCGGCCTGCTCCAGACCACGAATCGGCAGACCCTTGGGGAACGTCCCGGGATATCCGCCCGACGCCAGCACCACGCAGACCGCAGCTCCCGGCTTCCACTCGAGACGCATTCCCGCGAGCGACCGTCCGCTGACCGTCGCCGCCAGCGCCGCGGCCAGGTCGCCTTTCCAGCGCATCATGAGCGGTTGCGTTTCCGGATCGCCGAAGCGCGCGTTGTACTCCAGGACTTGAGGACCCTGCGCGGTGAGCATCAGCCCGCAATACAGGATTCCGTGATATGGCGTTCCTTCTGCCGCCATTCCGGCAATGGTTGGCTCGACGATCTCGCGCATGATCCGGGCTCGCAGCTCGTCGCTCAGAATCACATCATCTGAATACGCGCCCATTCCGCCGGTGTTCGGGCCTTGATCATCGTCGTACACGGCCTTGTGGTCCTGGGCCGGCGCCAATGGCAGGCAGGTACTACCGTCGGTCAGGACCAGGAAGCTGACCTCGGTCCCGGGAAGGAACTGCTCGATCACCACCCGACTGCCCGCGTCGCCGACGAGCGCGCCGGAAAACAACGCCGCGATGGTGCTTTGCGCTTCCGCGCGATCCTTGGCTACCACGACGCCCTTCCCTGCGGCCAATCCGTCGGCCTTGAGGACGACGGGATAACCAAAGCGATCGAGCGCGGCGTGCGCCGCCGCGGCGTCCTCGGCAACCACGAAATCCGCGGTCGGAATGCGGTGACGGGCCATGAACTGCTTCGAGAAAATCTTGCTGCCTTCGAGGCGCGCCGCCGCCGCCGTGGGTCCGGCTACCGGCAAGCCGCGAGCGACAAATTCGTCCACGACGCCGGCGACCAGTGGCGCTTCCGGCCCGACGACAGTCAAGTCCACCGAAAGTCGCGTGGCTAAAGCC
>CAYPHP010000049.1:0-2717 GCA_964410045.1 uncultured Acidobacteriota bacterium
GCTGGCGTTAACCGCCACCAGAGGGATAGCCAGGGAATTCGCGGTGCTGCTCCCGGTGGGTGGTGATGCTGAAAGCCAATTGCCTCCAAAGAGGCTGAGGGCCTCGATGGTCCAGTTCATCGTTCCGTCGCCGACATTGAGCACGCCGAAACTCTGAGATTGGACCCTGCCGCCGCGTTCCACGCCGGTGAACAAGAGCCCAGTCTGGCTAAGGACGATGCTTTGGTTCTGCTGCGCCAGCAGCAGTGTGACGCCGATCGTCCGCGACTCCCCAGTGGTCGAACTGCTCACCCGAACCGAGCCGGAATAAACTCCAGGCGAAAGGGAGATCGTGCTGGTGGTGACCTGCACGGTGGAGGGAGTTGCGGATGTCGCCGAGCCGCTGGCAGGGGAAGCGCTCAGCCAGTTGCCGCCGGAGTTGGTGCTGGTCTGCAACGTCCAGTTCAAGGTCCCGCCACCGGCGTTGCCAATTCGCAAGGACGCGGCCCCAGCGGCCTCGAAGTTGAGAGAGGACGGCTCCACGTTGAGCAGTGGATTCGCCGCTGCCTGCACGGTTAGGTCGACAGTAACGACCTGCAGACTCGGTGAAGCTTGGGGCGACAAAACGACGACTGAACCGCGGTACGTTCCCGCGCCCAGACCGGCGGTATTCACGTTCACGGTGACAGTTCCAGGGATGCTTCCAGCAGTTGGAGTGACCGAAAGCCAGTTTCCGCCGGATTGTGTTGTGGCTCCGGCCGAAAACGGCAGCCCGCTTACCGCGCCGGAGACTGAGAGTTGTTGAGAAGGGACCGCTAAGCCCGCTTGTGCCGCGAAGGTCAAAGTCGACGGACCGACCGCAAACGAAGGTGAGCCCGCCAAGACTTTGCGAATGCGATCGTGGTTGGTGTCGGCGATCAGGAGGTTCCCGGCGGCATCCACGGTCGTTCCAGAGGGACTGTCGAGCGATCCACTTGTGGCTGGACCGCCGTCACCGCCGAAGGCGGACGAGCCGTTACCCGCAATCGTAGTGATAATCCCCGAAGGACTCACCTTGCGAATGCGACGGTTGACTTGGTCGGAAATGTAAAGGTTGCCCAGGGCGTCGACCGAGACGTTGGTGGGGTAGAACAACGCCGCACTGGTTGCCTGCCCGTTGTCGCCAGAGAACCCCGCGGTGCCATTCCCCGCCACGGTTGTGATGATGCCAGATACCGAAACTTTGCGAACCCTGTGGTTGTTCCCGTCAGCGATGTAAACGCTGCCGGCTGAGTCTACAGCCACTCCTTGTGGATAGTTCAGTCTCGCGCTGGTCGCCGGACCACTATCGCCGCTGAAGCCGCCGGTCGTGGACATGACCCCGGCAAAGGCGCGCATGACGCCGCCACTGATCCTGCGGACGCGGTTGAGGCCAGCTTCGACTACATAGATGTCACCGGTGGTACGGTTAACGGCGACATCGGTCGCCTCAGTATAAGCGTCAACGGCGGGCCTGCCGGTGTCATCGATGGGTTGGCCGGCCGAGCCCTCGTAGGACCCGCCCTTCCCGGCGATGGTGGTGATGATACCCTGCGCGTCCACTCTTCGAATGCGGTTGTTGAAATGGTCGGCAATAATCAGGTTTCCGCCGGCATCCAAGACCACGTTGTTTGGACGCGAGAGGCGTGCCGCAAGAGCCGGTCCTCCGTCTCCTGAATAGCCCGCGTTGCCGGTCCCCACTATCGTGCTTACGGTCCCCGAAGAAGTGATTTTCCGCACTCGATTGTTATCGGTGTCGGCAACATAGATGTCGCCGTTGGAATTCGTGGTCAAGCCTTCAGGTGACTGCAGGGTGGCGGCGGTGGCCGGACCGTCGTCACCGGAAAACTTGAAGAAACCGTTGCCTGCTGCGGTGCTGATGTTCCCACCGACGTTGAAGCGCCGCAGTCTGCCGTTTCCCGAATCGGCGATATAGAAGGTGCCGCCTTGATCCAACGCGATGCCGACTGGGCTGTTGAACTCAGCGGCGACGGCAGGTCCTCCATCCCCGGAGAAGCCCCGCCGGGCATTGCCGGCAACCAGCGTTAGGGTGCCTCCGCCCAGGCGCAGGATGCGATCACAGCTCGAGATGTACAAGTTGCCGGCGGCGTCGAGTTTGATTCCATTCGGGTAGCACACGCTGCCGGTGGCCGGCTGGCCTGTGGGGGGGAAGGGTATGACGACATGGTTTGTGCCGTCACCAGCGATCGTCGAAATGATGCCTGCCGACGTGACCCTGCGAATGCGGCTATGGCCTCCATCGATAATGTACAAGTTGCCCGCGGCGTCCACCTCCACTCCCGTAGGGCTATCCAAGCCCGCCGCCGTCGCCGGACCGCCATCGCCGGAGAAAGCAGTAGTTCCGCTGCCGGCAATCGTCGATATCGTTCCTCCGGAGTCCACCTTTCGAATGCGGTTGTTCCGCTCGTCGGCAATGTACAGATTGCCTGCGGAATCCAGAGCTACGGCGCTAGGGAAGTTCAGGGTGGCAGCGATGGCAGGACCGCCGTCGCCGGAGAATCCGCAACCTGTTCGGCCCGCGAATGTGGTGATGATCCCGTTTGTCGCCACTTTCCGTACTCGACATCTGCCACTGTCCGCAACGTAGAGATTGCCTCCGGCATCCAGAGCGATCCCATGCGGGGACGAGAGGGATGCGTTCGTCCCGAACCCGTCGTCACCGGAAAACCCGTTGATTCCGTTCCCCGCGACCACCGTGA
>CAYPHP010000049.1:2727-12346 GCA_964410045.1 uncultured Acidobacteriota bacterium
CCGGAGCGCGAGACCTTGAAAACGATGTGGTTTGCGGCATCGGATGCGTAGACGTTGCCCGCCGCATCCACCCCTACGCCCGTTGGCACGCCGAGCGGAGCGTTTAGCGCGGAGATCCCATCTCCGCGATAAACCCAGTTGGTCCCCGCGACTGTGGTGATGATTCCTTGCGCTTGTCCGGAAGGAAGAGCGATTACAAAAGCGATGAGAACAATGAGAGTCGGTCGCACGGCCAGCCCCCGCAAGAAGCGTACAACAGGCTCATTGTACGCCTTTTACGGGCGGCCGGAGGTACTGCTACTCTTCTTTGACCACCTGGACCTTCACCTGGCTGGGGACGTCTTTGTGCAGCTTCACCAGGACATCGAACTCGCCGAGGTGCTTGATGGGCTCGTCCAGGTGAATCTTGCGGCGGTCGATCTGGTAGCCTTGGGCGGCCAGAGCGTCGGCCACGTCGATGGACGTGACCGAGCCGAATAGTTGATCGCCTTCACCGGCCTTGCGGCGGATCGTGAGCACCACGCCGTTGAGCATGCCGCCGAGTTTCTCGGCGTCAGCCTTCTCCACCGCTTCGCGGCGCACCGCGGCGGCCTTCTCCTGCTCGATGACTTTCTTGTTCCCGTCCGTGGCCGGCATGGCCAGGTTGCGGGGCAGCAAGAAGTTACGCGCATAGCCTTCGGCCACACGAACCAACTGTCCGCGGTGTCCCAGCTTGGCTACATCCTGACGCAGTATGACTTCCATGGCTGGCTCCTAAATCTCCGCCGCGAAGGGCAGGAGGGCGATGTTGCGGGCCTTCTTGATGGCGTCCGCCAGACGGCGCTGATGCGGCGCGCAGACCCCGGTGATGCGCTGGGGCATGATTCGTCCGCGCTCGGCGACGAACTGCCCTAGCATGCGTACGTCCTTGTAATTGATGTCGTCGATCTTCTCGACGCAGAACTTGCAGACCTTCTTGCGGCGGAAATACTGCTTCTTGCCGCCGCCGGGGCCGCCGGGGCCTCCGGACCGCTCGCCGCCCGGACGGCGTCCACGCGGACCGCCGCCTCCGCCGCCCGAATGTGAATGTGAATGTGGCATGTCTCCCATGATTTCCTCCTATTGTGCCTGCGGGGTGGGTTCGGCCGGTGCAACCGGTGCAACCGGAGCGGCTGACGGTGCTGCTGCAGCCGGCGCCGATGACGGCTTCTTGCGCCGCGCAGCCCGTTCTTCCCGCTTCTTCTTCATCTTGGCCAAACGCTTCCAGTCCAGGTCCACGCGCACGGTCATGAACTTGATCACCTGGTCGGAGACCTTGAGGCGGCGCTCAAACTCGCGCACCGTCCCCGGATCGCATTCCACCGTGAACAGGATGTACTGGCCTTCCCGGCACCGTTTTACGTCGTAGGCCAAGCGGCGGCGCGCCCATTTTTCGGACTTCTGGACGGTTCCGCCGGTGGAGGTAACCACGCCCTCAAACTGGCTGATGATGCGGTCGACTTCCTCTTCCGGAATCTCCGGCCGCAAGATAAACATGATTTCGTAGATTCGCATTCTTCCTCGTATTCTTCCGGACCTCGAAGCAGTTGGCTGCTTCGAGATGGATCCCCCGCGTTACGCGGAGGAGTCCGGAACGTTGTCAGATTCCGGGCCGCCTTCCGGACGCCGGTTGAAAGCGTTCATCGCCTTGGCCGGACCATCCCGGAGGATCGCCCGCACCGCTTCCGCGGCGCGCTCCACCAACTCCTCAACCTGCTGTTCCCGCGCTCGTGGAAAAGGCCGCAGCAGGTAATCAGCGGCGTCTTCCAGCGGATGCTCCGGGCCTACGCCCATGCGCACCCTCAAAAAATCCTGCGAGCCGACCCACTCGATGATCGACTCCAGCCCGTGATGCCCTCCGGCGCTGCCGCGCTCGCGGATGCGCAGCGTGCCCAAGGGCAAATTCAATTCGTCGCTGACCACCAGCCACGAGGCCGGCTCGGTCTTGTCCAGCAGCTCCCGAACCGCCTGGCCGCTCAGGTTCATGTACGTCAGCGGCTTGGCCAGAACCACCGGACGTCCTTCCAGCGTGGTGTGCGCGGTCAGCGATCGCGCTTCCGGCCGGGCGATCCGGGCGCCCGCCTGCTGGGCCAGCCGGTCCACCACTCGAAACCCCAGGTTGTGCGGGGTGGCCTCGTACTCCCGGCCCGGATTGCCCAACCCGACCACCAAGCTCGGGGCGGCGTCCGGCATGGCCTACTTCTTCTTGCCTTCCTTGCTCTCTTTGCCTTCCTTGCCGCCCGCCTTCCCGCCCTCTTCGGCGCCTTCCTCTTCCTTCTCGGCCTTGCCCTTCTTGATGACTTCGGGCTCGGCGGGCGCCGCGGCAGCCACTTCCTCGGCCGGCTTGGCTTCCTCTTCCTTCAGAACCACGATGTGAGCCACCACCTGGTCGGCAGGGCTGATGAGAGCGACCTTGGCATCGAGCTTCAGGTCGCGCATGCGCAGGTTCTTGCCCACCACCAGCTCGCTGACGTCGGCGTCGATGCGCTGGGGAATGTCCATGGGCAAGCATTCCACTTCCACTTCGCGGCTGACGAACTCCAGGATTCCGCCTTGGACCTTCACGCCCTTGGCTTCTCCGACCGCGTGGACGGGGACCTTGGTGCGCAGTTTGCGGGTCAGGTCAATCCGCTTCAGATCCACGTGCAGCAGCTTGCCGCTGACGGGATCGTAGCAGGCTTCCTGCAGCACGGCGCTGGTGGACTCGCCACCGGCAACCTTGAGTTCCAAGATTGTGTTCTTGCCGGCCTGGCTATGCAGTGCCGCCAGCACGGGCTTGGGATCGAGCGACAAGGACACGGCGTCCTGCTTCGATCCGTAGAGCACCGCCGGAACCCGTCCGGCCGCGCGCAATCTCCGGGCCACATTCTTGTTGCCCGGCGTCCGAACTTCCGCTTCCATTGCAATCTGAGCCATAAAAACTCCAGTTGTTAAATAAACAGTCTGCTGACCGAGGTCTCCTCGTGAATCGACTGGATGGCGCGAGCCATCAAGCCGGCAATCGACAGGACCTTGATCCGGCCGCAATTGGCCGCATCCGGCTTGAGCGGGATGGAATTGGTCACCACCACCTGCTCAATCGGGGAACTGCAAAGTCGATCCACCGCGCTGCCTGAAAGCACGGCGTGCGACGCGGTTGCAAACACACGCTTGGCGCCGCGCTCCAGCAAGGCCTCGGCGTTTTTCACCAGAGTGCCGCCGGTATCGATAATGTCGTCCACAATCAGGACGGTGCGGCCATCCACGTCACCGATCACGTGCATCACTTCGGCCACGTTCACTTCTTCGCGGCGCTTATCGATGATGGCCAAGGGGGCGTTCAGTTTCTTGGCGAAGAAGCGAGAGCGCTCCACGCCGCCGGCGTCCGGAGCGATCACCGTCACGTCCTCGAGGGCCAGCGCTTCGAAATGCTCCACTAGCACCGGGGTGGCGAACAGGTGGTCCACCGGAATGTTGAAGAACCCCTGAATCTGCGGCGCGTGCAGGTCCATGGTCAGGGCGCGATTGGCTCCTGCGGTGGTCAGCAGGTCGGCGATCAGCTTGGCGGAGATGGGCACGCGTGGCTTGTCTTTGCGGTCCTGACGGGCATATCCGTAATACGGAATCACCGCGGTGATCCGGCGCGCCGACGCGCGCTTCAGCGCGTCAATCAACAGCAGCAACTCCATCAAGTGCCGGTCGCTGGGCTGGCAACTGGGCTGCAGCACGAAGACGTCCGCCCCGCGAACATTCTCTTTGACTTGAAGATAGACTTCACCATCGCTGAACTGCTTGACCTGGCAACGGCCCAAGGGCACGTTGAGATGCGTGCAGATCTCCTCGGCCAGAGCCGGGTTGGCGTTGCCCGTGAAGATTTTTATGCGATCGGTTTCCACTGCTTTTCGCTCTCGCTCCTGCTCACCATCCGGGTCAGCCACGCGGACCACTCCGGGTGGCGGGCCTTCACGCTCTGAACCGCACGGTCCGCCCGCGTCCGGCTGTCGAACAACCCATACACCGCCGAACCACTGCCACTGAGCAGAGCCGGGGACGCACCGGCCCGGGTGAGTAACCGCTTGAGCCGTGCGACCTGTGGATAGGCCGGAAACACCACCGTCTCAAAGTCATTCTTGAGCCGGGATCCCTGCGCCCCCCAAACAGAGGCACAGAAACTAAAGATTTTATCGGTTTCCGGGGGTCCTGTCAACGAAGCATCTTGGCGGTCGAGATCGGCGTAGGCCGTCGCCGTGTTCACGCCGACGCCCGGAAAGGCCAACGCCACGTGGCGGCTCGGAAAGTCTGGCAGGGCATAGACTTCCGTGCCTCGGCCCAGGCCCAGGGCGGTGCCCCCAAGGAGAAAGAACGGGACGTCCGCGCCCAGGTCGGCGCCCAGCTTCAGCATGCGTTCGAGCGGCACTGGCTTTCCAGCGAGTTGCGCGACAGCGCGCAGGGCTGCCGCCCCATCGCTGGATCCACCACCTAATCCCGCGCCCCACGGGATCCGTTTGCGCAGGATCAGGCGTACGCGCCGCCGCAGTCGCAGCTCTTCGACCATCGCCGCCGCGGCCCGCGCAGCCAGATTGTCGGAGCCGGACAGTTCTGCCGCGTCACATTCTAGGGCCACGCCGCTGCCCTTTTCGAGACGCACCTCCAGCAAGTCGTGAAGCGCCACGGTTTGAAACACGGTCCGCAATTCGTGATAGCCGTCCGTGCGCTTCCCGAGCACACGCAGTCCCAAGTTGATCTTGGCGTAGCACTTCACGATGAGGCGAGCGGATGGCATGGCGGGAGGGCCATTTTAACAGGTAAGATGTCGCCGTGCAGACTCACGTCTTCCCTGACAAGCTCACACTCGGGCGAGCCGCCGCTGAGCAGGCGGCGGCTGTTCTGCGTGCAGCCATCGCTGCGCGTGGTAAAGCGCGCTTGCTCAGTGCGACCGGCGCGTCGCAGTTCGAGTTTCTGAAGGTCCTGGTGACGATGCCCGTGGACTGGGCGCGCGTCGAGATGTTCCACCTCGACGAGTACATCGCCCTGCCGGATTCGCATCCCGCCAGCTTCCGGAAGTTCCTGATGGAGCGCCTGATCCGCCCCGCGGGGATCGCGACGTATCATTTACTCGACGGACAGGCCGACCCTGCCGCCGTCTGCCGCGAAGTCGGACGCAAGATTCAGGAATCGCCGATCGACCTGGCCTGCGTCGGCATCGGTGAGAACAGCCACCTGGCATTCAACGATCCGCCCGCGGACTTCGATACCGAAGAGCCTTACCTGGTTGTGGACCTGGACGAAGCCTGCCGCCGCCAACAGGTCGGCGAAGGCTGGTACGCCACGCTCGACGACGTGCCACGCCAGGCGATCAGCATATCCATTCGCCAGATCCTGAAGGCCCAGGAAATCCTCTGCATCTGCCCCGACCAGCGGAAAGCTCAGGCGGTCAAGGCTTGCCTGGAAGGTCCGGTGAGCAACATGGCCCCCGCTTCCATCCTGCGGACCCACCCGCGCGTGACCATGTACCTGGACCACGCCTCGGCATCGTTGCTTTCCAAGTGATGACAATTCCGGAACCCTACACGCGGTATCTGCGCTTGCTCGGTTTCTCTGAGCCGCCGCAGGGCCTCGACGGTCTACGCGCAATCGTGCGCCGCCACCTGTGCCGCGTGCCATTCGAGAATGTCTCGAAGCTGCTGCTCTACGAGCGCGAGCCGGCCGGCCGGCCCATCACTCTGCCGGAGTTCCTGGACGGCATCGAACGCTTTGATCTTGGGGGAACTTGCTACTCCAGCAATCCTTTCTTGGCCGAGCTGTTGCGAGTCTTGGGTTACGATGCAGACTTACTGGGCGCCGACATGATGACCTTTCCCAACGTGCACACCAGCGTGCGGGTTCATCTGGATGGACGGGAGTATCACGTGGACGCCGGGAACGGCGCGCCGTTTCTCGAGCCGATGCCGCTGGACCGGCTTCCCCACGTCATCGCGATTGGCCGTTACCGGTACGTGCTGGACCGGCACAACCCCGAAGGACACCGCATGGCCGCGTCTTTCGCGGGAGAAGAAGTGCACAGCTATGTGGTCCACGGACCGCCGCGCCCGCGCGAGTTCTTCGAGCCCATCGTGCTCGACTCCTTTCAGCCCGGCAGGAAGTTTATGACCTGGCTGCGCATCACGCGCTGCTTCGAAGACCGCGTGCTGGACTTGCGAAACCGGACGCTCACCTGGTCTGAAGGCAGTGAGAGCCGGGAGACGATCCTGAAAGACGCGGGCGAGTTGCAGCGCGCCGTCGCCGGCGACATGGCCATGCCGCGCTGCCCGGTCCTCCCAGCCGTTGAAATCCTCGAACGTTTGACCGGAAAGCCGTTCTTCGAATCCTGAACCCTATGGCCAAAACAATCCCGCAATTGCGTTGGTACATCGCCGTGCTGCTGTGCCTGGCCTCGGAACTGAACTATCTCGACCGCCAGGTCCTCTCCGTGCTGGCCCAGACCATCCAAGACGAGCTGAAGATCTCAACGGTGGAGTACTCCAGGATCACCTCGGCGTTTCTGGTGAGCTACACGGTGATGTATGCGGTCAGCGGCCGGCTGGTCGACTACCTGGGGACGCGGAAATCCTTCACCATCTTTTTGAGCGCGTGGTCGGTGGTGAACATGCTGAACGCCTTCGCCCGCACGGCGGGACACTTTGCGTTCTTCCGGTTCCTGCTGGGCGCGGCGGAGCCGGCCAACTTTCCCGCGGGAGTGCGCGCGGTGTCGGAATGGTTCCCGATGCGCGAGCGCGCCCTGGCCGTGGGCATCTTCAATGCCGGTACGGCGATTGGAGCCGCGGTGGCTGCGCCGCTGGTTTCCTTCATCGCGCTGACGTGGGGGTGGCGCGCGGCGTTCGTGGTCACCGGTGGGCTGGGCTTCGTGTGGATTCTGGTGTGGCTGCTGTTTTATCGCCTGCCCCAGGATCACCCGCTGCTTTCCGAGGACGAGCGGCGTCTGATCCTCGGCGAACGCGCCCCGGTCCAATCCACAGCCATGGTCCCACTCCGCAAGCTGCTGTCGATGCGCGAAACTTGGGGCTGCGTGGCGGCTCGATTCCTCACTGATCCCATTTCCTATTTCCTGGCCTTCTGGATTCCCAAGTACCTGCAGCAGGAACGTGGATTCAGCCTGGCTGAGGTCGGAAAGTACGGCTGGATTCCGTTCGCAGCGCAAGCCCTGGGGAACTTTTTCGCCGGCGGCATGCCCCGCTACCTGATCTCCCGAGGCTGGTCGTTGAATCGAGCCCGCAAGACAACCATGTTTGTGGTTTCCTGCCTGATGCCTTTCTGCTACCTGGCGGTAACCCGCGTGGACGGAGCCGCTTGGGCGCTCGCGGTGGTTGCCCTGTGCACCTTCGGACATGCCGCCTGGGGCAACATCATCCTGCCTGCGGAAGTGTTTCCGCAGCGGGCCGTGGGCACCGTCTCCGGGTTTGGCGGCTGTCTGGGCGGCGTCGCCGGCATCATCAGCCAACTCACAATCGGGTGGGTGGTTCAGCACCTTTCCTTTGCTCCGATCTTTGCGGCCTGCTCGATGATCTACCTGCTGGCCTTTGGGATCGTCCACTGGTTGATCGGTGAATTGGGAGTCATCCGCGAAGTAGAATAGGGTCCATGAATGCGCTGCTCATGTTGCTGATGCTGGCTCCTCCCGCCGCAACGGACGTGCGGTTGATTACTGTAGACCCTGGCCATTTCCACGCCGCGCTGGTGCAGAAGGAAATGCTGCCGGGCATCTCGCCGACTGTCACTGTGTACGCGCCGCTGGGGCCCGACCTGATCGAGCACCTCAAGCGCATCTCGGGATACAACCTGCGCAAGGACAATCCGGCCGCTTGGAAGCTGGAGGTCCGCACAGGACCGGATTTCTTCGAGCGCATGCTCAAGGAAAAACCGGGCAACGTGGTGGTCTTCTCGGGGCGGAACCGCGTGAAGATGGACCGCATCAAGGCCAGCGTCGAGTCCGGGTTGAACGTGCTCTCCGACAAGCCCTGGGTGATCAACGCCGCGGATCTACCCAAGCTGGAATCGGCCTTGAACACCGCCGAGCGAAAGGGCCTGGTCGCTTACGACGTGATGACCGAGCGTTACGAGATTTCGACGATCTTGCAGAAAGAGCTGGTCAACGATCCTGCAGTGTTCGGGCAGCCGATCGCCGGCACCCCGGCCGAGCCGGGCGTGTACATGGAGAGCATTCACCATTTGCTGAAGCTGGTGTCCGGTGCGCCGAATCTTCGCCCGGCGTGGTTCTTCGATGTGAACGAACAGGGCGAAGGCCTCAGCGACGTGGGCACGCACTTGGTGGACATGGCCGCCTGGACGCTGTTTCCCGCCACGTTGCTCGACTATCGCAAGGACGCCCAAGTCCTTTCCGCCAAGCGCTGGCCGACCACGCTGACTCGCGCCCAGTACAGCCGGGTGACCAACCTGCCCCTCGACGCCGAAAAGCTCGATTACTTCTGCAATACGCAGGTGACTTACACGCTGCGCGGCATCCACGTGAAGCTGGACGTGCTGTGGAACTACGAAGCGCCCAACAACGGTCCGGACACGCACATCGCGATCTATCGCGGCAGTAAAGCGGATATTGAAGTGCGTCAGTCCGCGGATCACGAAGTGTGGGTCACGCCCAAGTCACCGGAAGTGCGGGCTGCGCTGCAGAAACGTATTGCCGCGCTGCAAACGGCTTGGCCCGGGGTGGCGTTGGAAGAGCGCGGCCAACGGATCCGCGTGACTTTCCCGCAGAAGTATCGTGTCGGCCACGAAGCCCACTTCGCCCAGGTGACGGAGCGATTCCTGGAATACATGAAGAATCCGAAATCCATGCCCGCCTGGGAGAAGGCCAACATGCTGACCAAGTACTACGTGACCACCAAGGGCGTGGAACTGAGCAAGAAAGAGTCGGGCCGCTGACCGTCAAAACGCGTATCCTGCGGTCCGATCGGGTAATCTGAACAGAATGCACCCTGCTCTCCGGCAAGCCTGGGCTTCGGTGATCCAGGCGGATGACTACGACCGGCATATGGCCGCCGTGGGCCAGGCTGAAGCCAATGCCGGACTGATCCGCAAGATGGTCCGCGAGGCGGGCCTCCCGGCGAAAGCCAGCGTGCTGGTGGCCGGCGCAGGGACCGGCCAGATGTTCGACTACATCACGCCCGAGTCGCTGGGCGACTTGTCGTTGACCTTCACCGACATTCGCGAGGCATTCCTCGGGCGGCTGATCGCGCGGCTCAGTCGCCACAAGTTCACACGCTTTCGCGCCATGGTCGACGATGTGGAACACACTCGCATGGGACACGGCTTCGCCGCCGTCGCCTTGGTGCTGGTGCTGGAACACGTCGAGTGGCGAAAAGCCCTGCAGCAGATGACCGCACTGGAGCCGGCGCGCCTGCTGATCATTATTCAGGAGAATCCCGCAGTTCGGAATGGCGCCTTTCCGGCACGTGTTCCGGCGGGCTCGCTGGGCGTGCTGGCAGAGGCCGCCCGGCCGGCCCTGGTTCCACGCGACACCCTGATTTCCTGGCTGGATGAGCGCGGCTACGCGCTGGCCAACCGTCATCGCCGCCAAGTTCCGGATGGCAAGATCATGCACGGACTG
>CAYPHP010000050.1:0-12221 GCA_964410045.1 uncultured Acidobacteriota bacterium
TTGCCGACGAAGTAGTTACTCTTGCCGGGCAATTCGTCCAGGCCCACGACTTCCGCAGCTGGGTTGGCTCCACCTAGCGTCATACGCAGTACTGCCTTCCTGTAGGCACCTTGAGTGGACCAGCTTGGAAGGAGCACGGCCTCCGTTCCAGTCAGAAACAGCGTGTAGCCGTTACCCCGAGCCAGAAACTTTACATGGCCGTCTACTTGGCCAGTATTAGCCTCGAAAGCCAAAGGCAACCTGCCATAGGTTTCGCTCATCTTCGTCGCTGTTCGGCTCGCCGGATAAGCCCTCTGCGAAGTTGCCGGGGGGCTTCCGACAATCAAAATCCAAAGGCCAACTGCAAGACTGAAGGGCTTCTCCACGATTTGTCCTCCCGATTCGCAACCCCAGGGCTATACGCGATGGTAGCACTGAGTAGCCCAATGCCTTTCGAATCCTTGTGGAGTCAAAATAGTAGAATGGTCCAGGCGGTCAGGTGCTGATTGTCTGAAGTTCGGGTACTTCGATCCGCCGGCTTGGGGTATCCGCGTGTTTGACTTGCCGTGGTGGGGCGGGGGCATCTTTCGACGCTCAGTGAGGCACCCAGTCGAAAGCAAACGGGATGGCCTAAGTACCAAGAGGCAGAAAGAGGTTGGCGAATGGGGAATACTACGGCAATGCTGATTGGCACAGGCATGCAAACCGCGGGCACACTGCTGCTGACGATTCAGATCTGGGGTCGAGCGTGGGGCTTCGATACCAGCTTCGGGCTGATTGACGAAAAAGGGCGGTGGAGGTTCTTGATCAGGCTGGGCCTCGCACTTTACATCTTCGGCTACGTTCCGATCTTCCTTGCAACTGCACCTTAAGGTCGCTTTCAATGCGGAGTTGTCCCGCCGGGGCGAATTCCGATAATCTAGTAGGCTCTTAGGGGGCAATCACTATGCCGGAAGCAATGTCGGGAAGCGAACTCAGCGCCAAGATCCAGTCGGCCAAGGATCGGCTGGACGCCCACGTGCGGGACATGATGGAGTGGCATTTCAATCCTTCCACGGGATGCCCGTTTTGGCTGGAGTTTGCCGCCAAGCTGGGCTGGGATCCGCGCAAGGAAATCCACCGCTACGAAGATCTGCGAAGCTTTCCGCCGTTCGAAGATGACTGGCTGCGTGGCGGACCGGTCCGGCGCTGGGTGCCCAAAGCCCTCGCCGACCAGCCGATCTACGTCTTCGAGACCGGCGGCACGACGGGCGTGCCCAAGAGCCGCGTCGCTATGAACGACTTCCGCACCGACTACGAGATGTTCAGCGAGACCCTGCCGGACAAGTACTTTCCGCGCAACGCCAACTGGCTGATGCTGGGTCCGTCGGGTCCGCGCCGCTTGCGCCTGGCGGTCGAGCACCTCTGCCAGTATCGCGGAGGAATCTGCTTCGGCGTGGACCTGGACCCGCGTTGGGTGATCCAGTTGATCAAAGAGGGCAAAGCGGCTGAGTTGGAAGCCTACAAAGCCCACGTGATCCACCAGGCGGTGGTGGCATTGGGCGCTGGGCACGACATCAAATGCCTGTTCACGACCCCGAAACTGCTCGAGGCTCTAGCCCAGGCATTGGAGAAGCAGGGAACCAGTATCAAGGAAATGGGCATCACCGGCGTCTTCGCCGGGGGCACCGAGTTCACTCCGCAGTTCACCCGCTTCGCCATGGAGGAATTGCTGGGCGAAGGCGTATACATGACGCCGACATACGGCAACACGCTGATGGGCCTGGCCTGCTCGAAACCGGTTGGCCCGGCCGACGGCTACAAAATCACCTACTACGCGCCGCAGCCGCGCGCGGTGATCGAAGTGGTGGACTTTGTCGATCACAACAAGCTGGTGGGGTATGGAGAAACCGGCCGCGTGCGCCTGACCACGCTGACCAAGGAAACCTTTATCCCTGGATTTCTGGAACGCGACGAAGGCGAGCGCGAGCAGCCTTATGAAAAATATCCTTGGGACGGCGTGAGCGGTGTCCGGCCGTTCCGCAAACTGGCCGCTTCAACGACCGTGGGAGTCTACTAAATTACATGCTCAATTTGCCGATCTTGCGTTGGGGCAAGCCGTACACCAGTCTGGAACAGGACACTGTCGTCCACTTCATTACCGGCGAGGCGCTGGCCAAGGTCAGCCTGACCAACACCGGAATCATTGGGCGGGACATGCGCCAGGCCCATAAGGCTCGCGAGATCCTCACCTCCATCCCGATTTCCGAGTTAATCGGACTGATGAAGAAGGCTGCGGACCTGTACCTGAACGCCGATCTGCCGATGGGCGATGGCGTGCAATCGCCCACGGATTTCGCGCGCCAGCAGTCAGCCTCGACGGGCCTGCCGGAGCACATGTGCAAGGCCAACATGGCCAAGAACCATTTCGTGCTCTCGAACATGGATCGCATCCTGGATTCGCTAACCCGCGGCCTGGACCTGAACATCCTCACCAAAGGCCACGGAGTCGAGCCGCGCGGCGTCACGGTGAGCTATCAAGTGCAGGCTCCTGTGTTAGGGCTGGTGCTGCCATCGAATTCTCCTGGCGTCCACACCTTGTGGCTGCCGGTGATCCCCATGCAAGTCGGGCTGGTACTGAAGCCTGGACCTCAGGAACCCTGGACGCCTTACCGCATGACCGCGGCGTTCTTTGAGGCCGGCGTACCGCGTGAAGCCATCTCCATTTATCCGGGACTCGGCGACGTGGGCGGGGAAGTGGTCGGGCGCACCAACCGCTGCATGATTTTCGGTGGTACGCCGACCGTGGAGCGCTACCGCGGCGACACCCGCGTGCAGGTCCACGGCCCGGGCTTCAGCAAGATCCTGCTGGGCGACGACGTCGTGGACCAGTGGGAAAAGTATCTTGACGTAATGGTGGACAGCGTCTTCCTGAATAGCGGGCGCGGCTGCATCAATTGTTCAGGCATCTGGGCCTCGCGGCATACGGAAGCGATCGCCGCGGCGCTGGCCGAGCGCATGGGACCCGTCGAGGTGCTGCCGCCGGAAGATCCGAAGGCTAGCATCGCCGCATTCACGGTGCCGGGCGCGG
This sequence comes from uncultured Acidobacteriota bacterium, assembly GCA_964410045.1. GTDB lineage: Bacteria > Acidobacteriota > Terriglobia > JAJPHL01 > JAJPHL01 > CAYPHP01. The sequence goes on from CAYPHP010000050.1 coordinate 3,050, forward strand.
CCAAGGCCATTTGGGACACCATCGCCGCCAAGCTCGCTGAAGGCGGCGGGGAAGACATGACCTCCAAGTTCGGCGCGCGTCTTGTCGAGAAAGAGCGCTGCGGATACTTGCGGCCGGTGGTGATCCACTGCGATTCGCCCGAGCGCGGCTTGGCCAACACCGAGTTCATGTTCCCCTACGTGAGCGTCGTAAAGTGTCCGCAAGATCAGATGCTGGAGAAGATCGGCGGGACGCTTGTCTGCAGCGCCATCACCAACGATCCGGCCTGGCAGCGCAAGCTGATCGACGCTACGCACATCGACCGGCTGAACATCGGAGCCATCCCCACGACCAAACTCGACTGGCTGCAGCCGCACGAAGGCAACATCGTCGAGTTCCTGTTCCGTCCCCGGGCGTTTCAGATGCAGCCAAAGTAAGCGGCTGGCCGGCAACCTTACGGTTTCCGGTCGATCAACACGATGTCCGAGTTTTCCTGAAGCCGGTCGAACAGGATCTCCTTGCCATCTGGTGAGACGTCGAAACTACGGATCGAGTAGCCCGGCTTGAGTCGCGTCAGACGGCGGTGTTCGCCGGAAGCGAGATCAAGCAGCCAGAAGTCCTGGGCGCGAAATTCCCCTTGCAGACTCACCAGACTCTTGCCATCCGGCATGAAGCGATAACCTTCGTAGTCCCCTCGATAGCGCACCTCGGGCATGGGAAGGGCAGTGCCGTCGGGCCGCACCGCGCCGAGCGGAAAAATGGCTCCACCCACGGTGCCGTCATAGAAGACGATCCTGTCTCCGCTGGGTGACCAGACGCCGTTGAAGGTCAGCTTGTCCGTCAGCCGGACGATCTCGCCGCTTCGCACGGCAACCTTGAAGATCCTGCTGCCTTCGCCGGCGTCGGCGGCCACGGCAATCCACTGGCCGTCCGGCGACCAGGAAGGAGAGCCGCGCAGATCCAGTTTCTCGGTCAACGCCCGCGCTGCGGTCCCGTCGAAGCTGGCCACATGCAGGACGTTGCGGCCATTCTGGCGGACCGCAAAGGCCAACCACTTGCCGTCGGCGGAAGGGGAGGCGCCCCAGGTCACCGTGCCGGCCGCGGCATTCCACAAGGGCACGGCCGTGCTGCCGTTCCACTGCCAAAGGCCGCCGTCGCCGCCCTTGCCCGAAAGGTACAGGATGGCGCCACCCGCGCCGTACCGTCCGGATTTTGCCTGGTTGGCCGGGACTCGCACCCGCGTCACGGCGGACTCTTCCGCCACGCCGCTGGAAATCGGGACCCTCCACAGGTTTGCCACGGGATTCGAAACCGAGGTCACCAGGCGGCGACCGTCGGCGCTGGCGGAGAGCGATTGATATTCCTCTGATCCTTGGGTCAGGCGGCGCGGAATCCGGTGCTCGGTGTCCATTCCGTAGATGGCCCAGCCACCGTCCTCCCTCGCGGCACGGTAGAGTAGGGTGCGATTGTCGAGCAGCACAGGATACGCGACGTTCGAATTATGGAAGGTCAGCCGTTCGGGCGTTCCGCCCGCGGTGGAAATGCGCCAGACGTCGGCTTCCGTGCTGCGCCAACCCCTCAGGAAATAGATGTACCGTTTGTCGGGGCTGAAGGTCACGAAGTGGTTGTGTTCGCCGGGGCGGCCAGTGAGAATTTGCCGCTCGTTCCGCCCGTCGGGCTCCGCCAGCATGATGGGGTCGCCCGGTGTGCTGTGGTGAAACACCAAGAGTTTGCCGTCCGCCGACCAGACGGGATTCAGGGATGCCGGTGTCAGGAAAGGCCGGATGGGTCCGCCCATCGTGGGGACCAATCCCAGGTTTGGGACGTCTGGCTGTTGCGCGAGGTTGGTTTGCGTTGTTCGCAACCAGATCTGGGTGCTGTCCGCAGTGAACCCCGTGGTCCGCGTCATTTCATGGAGCAGCGTCGGGATGCGGCCCTGGGTCAAGTTGCGGATTTCACCGCTGCCCACTTGAGTGACGTAGGTGTCATAGATGCCGTCGCGATCCGCCAGGAAGGTGACGAACTTGCCGTCATGCGAGATGGCCGCGTCGAGCTCGGTGCCTTCCCAGTCGGTGAGCTTTTCGAACTTCGCTCCTTCGAGCGGGTTTTTCCAGAAATAGTCGGATTGCACCAGCCTCCAAGCAAAGAAGCCAGCCAGCGCCAACACAGCCACAGCGACGCTCGCGGCCATCATCCACGGTCGCCGGTTGACCGGTGCCACCGGCGTAGAGGGGACCTCGGCAATCACTTCGGCCGTGGTCTGCCGGAGCAGCCGGCGCAAGTCCACAACCATTTCCCGCATGGACTGGTAGCGGTCCGCCGGATCTTTCTCCAGGGCCTTTTCCACCAGGGCTCGCAGGGGCGCGGGGATGTCTTCACTCAAGCGTTCCGGAGATGCGTGGATGATCTTTTGTAACAATTCCAAATTGCTGGTACCGCTGAAAGCCCGATGCCCCGCGAGCAGCTCGAACAACGTCAACCCGAACGAGAAAATATCCGCGCGGGCATCCAGCGGTTTGCCGGAAGCCTGCTCCGGCGACATGTAGGCAATCGTTCCAATAACGAGTCCGGGCGCTGTGGCCTTCTCCGGCAGCGTCGGCGTCTCATCGGTGGCCAGGGCGTTGGGGTCCAGCTTGGCGAGTCCGAAGTCGGCCAGCTTGGCGTAACCACTCTTCATGATCAGAATGTTTTCCGGCTTGATGTCGCGATGCAGGATCCCCGCTTGATGGGCAACCGCCAGTCCGTCGGCCACGCCGCTGAGCAACTCGACGGCCTGTCGCCAAGTGCGTTTTTCGTTGCGAGCCCACTGGCGGAGCGTCCCGCCGTCGATGTACTCGGTGACCAGGTACTGCCGGCCTTCGTGTTCACCCACATCGTAGACGGTGACGATGTGGGGATGGTTCAAGGCCGAGGCCATCTGTGCCTCACGCTGGAAGCGGCGCCGGGCGACCGCATTGGCCAACTCTTCGGAGAGAATTTTCACCGCCACGTCGCGCCCGAGTTTGGTATCGCGAGCCAGGTACACCTCGCCGATTCCGCCTACACCAATCGCGGCCAGAATCTCGTAGCAGCCCAGGCGTGCCCCGGGGTTCAAGGCCATGAGTCAGGATTCTGCCATAAACACCAGACGGTTCAAGGAAAACGCTGGTGCTGGTGCGGCTAGCCGCTTGACGTTGTGGCCGAGCGCGGAAGGTGGGCGCTTGGCGCCGTGACCACTTGGTTTTGTTTCTCCGTGCGAAAGGAGCCGCCACGGTTACCGGAGTGCCCCATGAGCCGGTGGCCCGCCCATCAGAATGAAAGTCGCCGTTCCGCTGACGAGCCGCGAGCGTGGGCAAGCGGTACTTCCACTTCGCACAATGCGGAAATGCCCCGCCGGGCTGAGCCAGAAGTGCTACCCTGACGGAAGAAGGGCCTGTTTGGCAAGCGTGGCGTCATGCCCGCAAGCGGCCCAATCCGCGCTCGGCTAGTCTTCCTGCTCTTCTCCCTTGTCAGCTTGCTCCCCGCACAGCCGATCACGACGATTGCCGGCAACATCTTTGCGGGCGAAGGCAGGAGGGCCCGCGAAGCAGCGGTGGTTTCCTGCCGGGCGGTCACGGCTGCGCCGGACGGGACGATTTACTTTTCTGATGAAGGGAGCCGGACGGTTCTGCGCATCGATCCGGCCACCAATATGGTCTCTGTGCTGGCCGGAGGCGGGACCGTCGTGGACGACCTGCTGCCGGTGCCGGCGCGATCTGCCTACTTGAACCTACCGGTGTCTCTCGCCGTGGGTCCAGACAGATCTGTGTACATCGCCGAGGACAGCAATCACCGCATCAGGCGCGTAGATGTGAACGGCAAGATCAGCACGGTCGCTGGCGACGGGATCTTCGGCTCTGAGGGAGACGGCGGACCCGCAATCTGGGCTCACCTGGGCGCGCCTCACGGCGTGGCCGTGGATGGCAGCGGCAACATCTACATTGCCGAGTTCGCGACCAGCGCGATCCGTAAGGTGGAGGCCGCCACCGGCATCATCCGGACCTTGGCCGGAGGTCCCACCGCGACGGCCACCGGCGAGGGGATTGCCGCCAAGACCGCTCGGGTGCAGTTGCCATCTGCCATCGCCGTGGATGCCGCAGGCAATGTTTTCTTCAGTGAGCAACAGCGGCATGTCGTCAGGAAGATCGAGTCTGCAACGGGGCTAATTCGCACCGTCGCCGGCAACGGCAGCGACGGTTTCGCGGGCGACGGCGGTCTGGCCACTGCCGCGCAGGTGGGTTCTCCCAACGGATTGGCGGTAGGGGCGAATGGCGACTTGTACATCGTTCACCCGGCGCGTTTGCGCAAAGTCACCGCAGCAACCGGCGTGATCAGTACGGTGGTAGGTGGCGGCACGGCCGGGCTCGTCGACGGCATGCGCGGGACCGACATGCTGCTGAACAGTCCGGGCGCACAGTTGTTTGTAACTGCCGCCAACATTCTTTTGATTGCGCTCCCCGAATACAACGTGGTGGCTCAACTGAATCTGAACACCGGCATCGTCAACCTGGTGGCCGGAGACCCTATCGTGGTTGGGGACTTTGGCCCGGCGGAGAGAGCGGTACTGGCTTCCCCCTTTCGTGTGGCGTTGGACCCCGGCGGGAACCTGTACATTTCCGACACTAACCATCACCGCGTCCGCCGGATTGCTCCCGGACCCACAGGGGTTGGTACAGGTACGACAACGACGGTAGCCGGAATGGGAATCAGCGACACCGGCCGCGAGGGAACCCCGGCCACCGAAACGCCGATCAACCATCCTCAGGGCTTGCTCGTTGATTCCGGCAACGTCTACTTCACTGATGGTGGAATCCTGGTGCGGCGTGTCGGCAGCGACGGTCTGCTGCGTACGGTTGCGGGGAGAATTCCCGGCGGGTACTCGGGCGATGGCGGGCCGGCGATTTCGGCCCAACTTGCCGCGCCTTCCTCGCTGGCACGCGACGGCGCGGGCAACCTCTATATTGCCGATGCCGGGAACCATCGGATTCGCGTGGTGGATCCGAGTGGCGTCATCCGCACCATCGCCGGGACCGGCGCGCCCGGATTTTCCGGCGACGGTGGGCCGGCCGCGTCCGCGCAACTCCAATTCCCGTCCGACGTGCTCCTCGACGGGAGAGGCGGCCTGCTGATCGCCGACACCGAAAATGCTCGCATACGGCGGATGGATTTGGCGTCCGGCCGGATCAGCACGATTGCCGGAAACGGAACTCGCTTTTTCACCGGCGACGGTGGCCCGGCGCTTGGGGCCGGGATTCCCGGCGTGATGGGCTTGGCGCTCGACACGAAGGGCAATCTCTATGTGACCAGTGGCAACGCGGTTCGGCGCATTGACGCGGCCACCCAAATGATCACCACCGTGGCCGGAAGCATGGAGGCGGGCCTAAGTGGCGATGATGGTCCGGCGGTGCTCGCCCGGATGCGCGGTCCCACCGGTCTGGTGATGGACTCCGCCGGCAACCTGATCATCGCCGACAGCTTCAACCACCGGGTGCGCAAAGTTTCTGGCACCCTGGTCCCTCCCGAATTGGTGGTCGGTCCGGCGACGCTCAACTTCAACGCAGTGCAAGGCGTCGACCCTCCGTTCGGCCAGCCGGTCCAGGTCACCACCCGAAACCTAGCCAACGTTCCTTTCACGGTCACTGTGCGCTACGACAGCGGTTCGGACTGGCTGGCATTCGGAGGGCCGGGCGGCATGACTCCGGGCCTGTTGATGGTCGGGATCAAGGCCGTACCGGAGCCCGGCGCTTACAGCGCCACGCTCAGCATCACTTCTCCTGGCGCGGGTAATTCTCCCCAGACTGTGCGAGTGACTCTGAATGTGGCTGCGGGAACCGGCTCTAAACTGGTCGTGGACCGCGATCACCTGGAGTTCCATGCCGTAGTTGGGGGGGCCAGCCCGCCCGCCCAAACCATCCGGGTGAGTAACGCCGGGAGCGGACAGATCTCCTGGTTCACCGGCGTGTTGTTCGCCGCGGGCAGCAACTGGCTGACGATTTCTCCCACCAGCGGCGAAGGCCCGGCTACGCTCACGATTTCAGTGAGCACAAGCGGGCTGACCGGTGGGCTCTATGAAGCGTTTATCGGGCTCAACAACCGAGGCGCGCCGGGGCCGGTCGTCGTCAGCGTGGCGTTCTTTGTGCATCGTCCGCTTCCATCATTGTTATTAAGCCACCTGGGTACGCTGTTCATCGCCAATGAAGGCTCCAGTTCGGTTGCACCGGATACGTTGCAGATCGTGAACGTTGGACAAGGCGACTTGGAGTGGACCTCGGAGGTGCGTCCGCTGACGGGCGGGGAGTGGTTCAGCGTCTCTCCGGCCTCCGGAACCGTGAAAGCCGGCGCCAGCGGCACAGCGACTCTCACCGCGCGACCGGCGGGAATGGCCGCCGGAGTTTACAGCGCCCTGGTGACCATCTTCGCGCCCGGCGCTCTGAATACGCCGCAGATGCTATTGGCGCAACTGATCGTGCAGGCGGCTGGTACACCTCCGACCGGCGTTGTGCGTCCCGGGGGCATCGCTTTCGTGGGCGCAGCCGGCAGTGCGGCCCAGCAAAGCTCGATCTCCATCACCACCAGCGGGGGCGCGGCGTTGAGTTATTCGGCGGCGGCCAGCACCAGTGACGGCGCGACCTGGCTCTCCGTGTCCCCGCCCGGCGGGAGCCTGCAAGGCTCCGCCGATCGCGGCAGCCTCTCCGTGCAGGCGAATCCCGCCAACCTGGCCGCGGGTGTGTATCGCGGCAAGGTTGCGCTGTCGTTTTCAAACAGCGGTATCCAGGAGGTCAGCGTCTTACTGGTCGTGACATCTGCTCCCATCGCCGACGCACACCGCGCGGGCCCAGGCGCCGGAGCGGCCTGTACACCGACCAAGCAGAATCCGGTAGTGACTTCAATGCTCGGCAATTTCAACATGCCGCTGGCCTGGCCCGCGACTCTGCTGGTAAAGGTGCTCGACGATTGCGGCAACGGAGTCGACAACTCCACGGTGATCGCGACGTTTTCCAACGGCGATGCGGCGCTGACCCTGCGCTTCATCGGCAACGGCACCTATTCCGGGACCTGGAGTCCGACGCGGCCTGGAGCAACGTTGATCACGGTGCGAGCCACGGGCGCCAGTTTGCAGACTGGGAGCACCGATCCGATCAGCGGCACCGTAGCCACGTCGGGCGCCGGCGGATCGCGCTCGCCGCTGGTCTACCGAAACGGCGTCCTCAGCGGAGCCAGCTACACCAAGTATGCCCCGGTGGCCCCCGGACAGATCGTCGCCTTGTTCGGGAGCAACCTGGCCAGCGAGAAGGCGCAAGCCTCGCGCATTCCGCTACCGACGTCGCTGGGCGGGGTAACCGCCAAGCTGGCTACGAGCGATGTGCCGCTGTACTACGCCGATAGCGGGCAAGTGAATGCCCAAGTGCCGTTCGATCTTTCCGCGGGAGAGACGTTCCCACTGCTGGTGCAGGTAGGCGGCGTTCCCAGTCCGCCGGAACCAGTGACTGTGACCAGCGTTCAGCCGGGAATCTTCACCGTGAACTCCAGCGGTTCAGGCGCCGGAGTGGTGGTGAGCGCAGACGGGAAACTGATCGACAGCAGCAATCCGGCGAAGGCCGGCCAGGTGGTGGTGGTCTACGCAACAGGCTTGGGAGCCACCAGTCCGGCGGTGAAGGCGGGCGAAGCTTCCCCCAGTGGCACACCGGCGGTGGTGTCGCAGACCGTCAGCGCGTTTGTAGCGGGTGCCGCGGGGAAGGTCGAGTTTGCCGGCTTGACCCCAGGTTTGGTGGGCCTCTATCAAATCAATCTGCGCATACCTGAGAACACGGCGGCCGGCGCCGCTGTGGAACTTTATCTGACACAGGGAACGGTGGCCAGCAACAAGGTCACCTTGGTTGTGCAGTGAGACTCCTAATCCCTTGACGGTGTATGTAGACTCCCATAGAGTTCATTCGTCAGGGAGTGAGTCCGCCCTCGCCTCGGAGGCATACCAATGAAGCAGGTTTCATCCATCGCATTCATCTTGATCGTGTTGGTTTCGCTCGCGATCGCGCAGGCACCGGCGCCGGTGATTACCGCGCTATCACCGTCCAGCGCCACGGCGGGTGGTCAGGGCTTTACCCTGCAGGTGACCGGCACGGGTTTTGTTCTGCCGGCTCCTTTCCTACCCAACGGCAGCACGCTGCTATGGAACGGGTCGGAGCGGGCCACCAACGTTGCCAGCGCAACGTCGTTGCAAGCCACCATTCCTGCGAGCGATATCGCGGTTGCGGGAACGGTCAGGATCACGATTCGGAACAACGACGGTGCCACTTCCAACGCCGTGGACTTCATCGTCGGGACCGGGACCGGCGGGTCTAATCTCACGATCGTCTCGTTATCCCCGTCCAGCGCCGTAGTGGGTGGTCAGGGCTTTAGCCTACAGGTGACCGGCACGGGCTTTGTTCTGCCTGCGCCGTTCCTGCCCAACGGCAGCACGTTGCTGTGGAACGGGTCGCCACGGACCACCAATGTGTCCAGCGCAAGTTCGCTGCTGGCCGCCATCCCGGCGAGCGATATTGCGGTTTCGGGAACATACCAAGTCAAGGTGATGAACAACGACGGCACATTCTCCAACACCGTGGACTTCATCGTCGGACTCGCCAACCCGGTGCCAACCCTGACCGCTCTATCGCCGAGCACCGCCACCGCGGGCGGCCCGGCATTTACTCTGACCGTCACCGGTACCAACTTTCTGGCGACCTCGAAAGTGCGTTGGAACGGCGCCGACCGGGTCACTACTTTTGGCAGCGCCACACAATTGACTGCGGCGATTCCCGCGACCGATATCACCACCGCCGGAACGGCGCAAGTGACGGTCTTCAATCCGGGGCCGGCCGGCGGTGCGTCCGTCGCGTTGCCGCTAACCATATCGGGGCAGAATCCGGTGCCGACAATCACCTCCGTATCACCCGTAGGAGCCACCGTCGGCGGGGCAGCCTTTACCTTGGCTGTGACCGGTACCAACTTCACTTCCAGTTCGGTCGTCCGTTGGAACGGCAGCGACCGCTCGACCACGTTCGTCAGCGCCACCCAAGTACGAGCAGCTATCCCAGCGACGGACTTGACCCTGGCGAGCGTGGCCCAGGTCACGGTGTACAATCCCGCGCCTGGCGGCGGCTCGTCCACCGCGGTGTCCTTCACCGTGAGCGCC
>CAYPHP010000051.1:0-7496 GCA_964410045.1 uncultured Acidobacteriota bacterium
AGGGTAGCCCGTAGCTCAGTCTCGCGCCGACCACGGCTGCCAGACGCGCGGCATCGAGCGAGAAGAACCAGACTCCTGGATCGCCACGGCGATCCTTCACGTAGGTGCGTACATTCGTCTCTGGAAACGTGGAGATCCAGGGCAACGCCGGCAGAAACGGCGGACGCAGACGCGAAATCAGGAACGCCACAATGCCGACGTAAGCACGTCCTTCCCAAAGATCCAGATCCACCTCTCGGGGCACCAGCGGCCGAAGCACTTCCGGCGAATAACTCCAGTGCAGGAAAGTCAGGCTGGTCCAGACCTGGAACATCAGCGGGTGGTGAACCGGAGCGCTAGTCATACGGATCGACCGACCGGTCAAGGTGCAGCCACAAGACCCGCGAGTAACGCACCAGGAACGGCACCAGGGGAAGGTAGAGCAGAAAAGCCGTGCCCGCCGCGGTGTAGAACGGCCAATCGAGCAACAGCCAGAAGACGGCCAGCAGCAGAAACCCGGGAGGCAGGCTCAAACCGTAGCTGATGTACATCGCGCCGACGAAATAGCCTGGTTCGCGCTGGAGTCGGATTCCGCAAGCCGGACAGCGCTCGTGGACTGCGATCCAGGTCCGAAAGATGTGTCCACGGAAGCAGTGCGGGCAAAGCGCCTTGCGGATGGCTTTCCAGCGGGTGGTAGCGGGAAGAGCCTCGGCCTTCAGCGGACTAGAGCCATTAGCCATCCGGCCCCGAAGATCACAGCAATGAAGGCCAGGAAGGTCCACATCCCGTAATGCAGCCGCTCGCGGTCGGTGTTCTTGGTGGTGACCGCAAAGACCACGGACGTGAACAGCGCGAACAGCAGTGCGGCTTCGAAATGGTTCAGGTTCAGTTGCATCAGTCCTTAAACTTGGCGGCGATGTCGTAGGCGTCGATCATGATCAACGCATTCAGCAGCCCGGCGGTGAGTAGAAACTTGGTTCCGTAGTCGGCCACCGCTGTGGCCGGTTCGGGGACTTCGTAACCCATAAAGCGCGCGGCGAAGAACAATCCGCCGGCGCCGAGGTCCGCCAGCCAGGCCAGAGTGTCCACGATGTCCGACGGATTGTAGCTGTAGAGCTTGCCGCGCATGCCCATACCGCAGAGGAACATGCTCATCACGGAGCTGAACAGCAGCAGGCCTCGCCCCCATTTGCCTTGTGCGAAATGACCGCCTCCCGGCAGGATCCAGCCGAGGGCGGCCGGAATGTACGCCTTCCAGGTGGGGGATGGTGATTGAGTCTTTTCGTCAGCCATTACACTTCAATCCTGATCAGTTCAGTCTGAATCGCGCCGGTCACCCGAGCCTCTTTCTCTCCGACATAGACGTTCACTTCCGAGCGTACGCCGAACTCCGGCAGGTAGATGCCGGGCTCCACGGAGAAGCAGGTGCCGGCCACGATGCTACGTTCGTCGCGAGTCTCCAGGTTATCCATGTTGGCGCCGTTGGCATGGATTTCCTGGGCGATCGAGTGGCCGGTCCGATGCACGAAGTACTCTCCGAAACCATGCTTCGTGATGTGGCCGCGGGCCGCATCGTCGACCTGCCATCCCTGGATGGCGCGTCCGGCCTTCACCGCGTCCTGAACGAAATGCACGGCGCAGTCCCGGGCATCGCGCACGATCTCAAAAACCCGTTGCACCTTTTCGGGAGGCTGGGCCCCGACGAATCCGGTCCAGGTAATATCATAATACACGCGGCCCGGTTTCTTGGCCCACATGTCCATGAGCACGAAGTCTCCCGGGCGGATCGGCGCGCTGCGGCCCGGCGCAGGCTCATAGTGCGGATCGCCGCTGTTCTGATTCGACCCAATGATCGGCGTGTCGTGAGTATCCAGGCCCGCATCCTTGTAGCGGTCCAGAATGAATTTAGCGATGGTGTATTCGTCCGTGGCGCCGTCTTTGCGGATCAACCGGGCGGTCTCGGCGAAAGCGTCCGCGCGGATCTGGTCCACGATGCGGCCGGCCTCCAGATGCGCCTCCAAATCGCCGGGACCCCAGCGTGCCTGGAAGACCTGCACTAGGTCGGCGGAGGAGACCACGTCCACCCCAAAGCTGCGGACCAGTTCCACGGTCCCGGCGTCGGCCAGGGAGACGTAGGGGATGTTGTTCATCGGCGAATACTGCATGGCCACGCGTTTGTGCGGCGCCACCATCTCGCGCAGGCCGGCGCGCAGTTCCTCCCATCGGCTGTAGATCCGTTTCTGGCCGGGCAGGGAATCGAGCTTGCCAGGCTCGATTCGATGATTCAGTTTGAGCGGCTCGCCCAGCGCCGGGATGAGGTAATACCAGCGCCGTGTGGTCATGGTCTCGGGTAGGCCCAAGACGCCATAAGCGATGGTGTCGCGTCCGCGGAAGTCGGCAAAGAGCCACGCGTCGAGCTTCAGATCTTTCAGAGCAGCTTGTATGGCGGATAAGTTCATAGGTTTAGGTGACAGGTGTCAGGTGCCAGGTGTCGGAACGAACCGGCACCCGTGACCCGAGACCCGACACCTTATCTTACTCCTCCCATCAGCTTGTTGATGGGGCGGATCAGCACGGCCAGCACAACGGCGGCGACAATCGCGAAGCCCGCTACCACCGTGAACAGTTGATTCAGGGGCAGTGACTCGTACATCGAGGAAACGCGAGCACCCAGGTAGTTGCCGATGGAGATCGACAGGAACCACAAACCCATGGTCAGACCGGCGATCCTGTCCGGCGCCAGCTTGGTCATGGCGCTCAGACCCACCGGACTCAGGCACAACTCTCCAAAGGTATGGCAGAGATAGGTTACCGTGAGCCAGAGCGGACTCACCAGCGCTCCCCCCGCGCTGGCCGATGCCGGCGGAATCAAAACGGCAAAGCCGGCTGCCGCAAAAAACAAGCCGATCGCGAACTTGGTGGGACTCGACGGATCCCGGCTTCCCAACCTCAGCCACAACCACGCGAACACCGGTGCGAAGCTGACGATAAAGATGGAATTCATCGACTGAAACCAGCCCGGCGGATAGTTGAAGCCGAAGATGACGTTGTTGGTGTTGCGCTGGGCAAACAGGCTAAGCGTCGAGCCCGCCTGTTCGAATACCGACCAGAAAGCCGTGGAGGCCAGGAACAGGCCGAAGATGGCGATCAGGCGCTTGCGTTCCACTGGCGTCCAATCCGTGAATAGGATGAGCCAGGAGAACGCTACGACCACGACAGCCAGCAGAACGAGTCCGAAGGATTTATTGATGCCTTCGACGGTTACGATCCCCGCCATGCTCAATCCAACCACGAGGGCGACGACAAGCGCTCCCAGGCCCAAGCCAACGTAGAGATATCTGCGGTCCCGAGCTGCGCCGTCGGCACTCTCCGCCTTCACCGGATGCAGTCCGGCATCTGCCAGATGGTGGCCATCCAGCTTGTACTGAACAAGGCCTACTCCCATGCCTGCTGCCGCCGCGGCGAAGCCGAAGTGCCAGCTAAAGTTCTGGGCGAGATAGCTGCAAATCAAGGGAGCCAGGAAGGCGCCCAGATTGATGCCCATATAGAAAATGGAAAAGCCTGCATCTCGCCGCTGATCGCCCTGCGAATAGAGCTGTCCCACGATTGCGCTCACATTGGGCTTAAGCAGACCAGTGCCCAGCACGATCAGGCCCAAGCCTCCGTAAAACGTCATCAGCGAGTGAAAAGCAAGTCCCAGGTTTCCTAGCGCGATCAGGATCCCGCCCCACAGCACTGCCTTTCTCTGTCCAAGGAAACGGTCGGCAATCCAGCCGCCCGGTAGGCTGAAGAGATAGACCATCGACGCGTAGAGGCCGTAGACCGCACTGGCCTTCACCACGTCGAAGCCCAGCCCGCCATTGGCTTCTGCAGCGGTCATGAAGTAAATCAGGTTGGCGCGGGTGCCGTAATAGCTGAAGCGCTCCCACATCTCGGTGAAGAACAGAGTGGAGAGTCCGCGCGGATGGCCGAAGAAGCGGGTGTCAGGGGTTAGGGGTTGGGAGTTGGTCATGGGTGAAGGATCGCGTTCAGGGAATCGGTGGTTGCTCCTGTAATTTCAACGAGCTTACGGCGGGCGTGTTCTCCGGTGACAATACGCACCGCTGACTTCGGCAGGCGCAGGCCGCGGGCGAAGAATTCGATTACCGCATCATTCGCAGCGCCCTCGACAGGTGGAGCAGTCACCGCCAGCTTGTACTCATCCGGACCTCCGGAAAGACGCGTGCGTTTGGCGCGGGGTTGCACCTTGACGGTGATCCTCATGCCGGCGGCGTCCGCTTCCCAAAGATAGCCGTGCCCACGCGCACTATGGTAGCGCCTTCTTCGATGGCCACTTCAAAATCATTGGTCATGCCCATGGAGAATTCATTCAGGCCCAAGCGTTCGCCGATCTGGCGCAATCGGCGGAAGTAGGGCCGGGAAGGCTCCGGGTCGATCGACCAGGGCGGCATAGTCATCAGGCCGCGCAGGCTAAGCTTGTCGAGGCGGCGAACTTCGGCCGCCAGAGTTTCCAATTCGCTCTCGGCGGCGCCGGTCTTGGCCGCTTCGTCGCTGAGTTTCACTTCCAGGAATATGTCGATCGGCTTCACTGCCAGCCGATTCAAGCGCTGCGCCAGCGGTATGCTGTCCACGGTGTGGATCACCTGAAACAGAGCGGCGGCGCGCGCCGCCTTATTCGACTGCAAGTGGCCGATCAGGTGCCAGACCGCGCCGTCCAGCCGTAGGTGCTGGCTCTTGGCGTCGAACTCCTGGACGCGGTTCTCGCCGAAGTGGCGTTGTCCGGCGCGATAAGCTTCCTCGATCGCCCCGGCCGGGAAGGTCTTGCTGACGGCCACTAACGTCACGCTGCCGGGCGGGCGTCCGGCGCGCGATGTCGCCTTCTCGATCCGCTCGCGCACCGCTTCCAGATTGCTCGCTATTCCCAAGGCTGGAATTCTATCCGATGTGGAGTGCGGCAGCTTGCTGCCGCCTCCATGCCGTGCGTGCTATGCTGACTTCTTCCATGCGACGCGGCAAGTTCATCACCTTTGAAGGACTGGATGGCAGTGGAAAGACGACGCAACTGGAGATGCTGGCCGACCGGTTGCGGCGCTCCGGCGTGTCGTCGACCGTGGCCACCGAGCCGGGCGGCACGCGCATCGGAGCCAGGATCCGGGAAGTCTTGCTCAGTTCTAAGACCCAAAACCTTGCAGCGCAGGCCGAGTTGCTGCTCTATTTCGCGTCGCGGGCCCAAAACGTGGCCGAGGTGATTCAACCGGCGCTGGCCGCCGGACAGCTTGTGCTTTGCGATCGCTTCACCGACTCGTCGCTGGCCTATCAGGGCTACGGCAGGCAACTCGGACGGCGGGCGGTGATGGACCTGGACCGCATAGCCTGCCGCGGCCTTCGTCCGGACCACACCATCCTGATCGAGATTTCTCCCGGCAGCGGTGTCGGCCGGGCCTTGCGCCGCAACCGCACCGCCGCCCGCGACGAAGGACGGATCGAAAAGGAAGGGGCCGCGTTCTTCCGCCGCGTCTATCGCGCTTACCGGCAACTCGCTCGTCAGGAACCCAAACGCGTGCACGTAATCAAAGGAGATCGCTCCATTCAGGAGATCCATGAGGAGATATGGGCTTTGACCGCTTCGTGGGGAATCCGCAAGCGGTAGCGGCTTTGCAGCGGATGCTCGCTGCCCGGCGCGTGCCGCACAGTTTGATCCTGGCCGGGCCGGAAGGCGCCGGAAAGCACACTCTGGCTTCGATGATTGCGCGAGGGCTGAACTGCCTCGACGACGAGGCTCTCGCCGCGGGCGACTTTTGCGGACTCTGCGCGCCCTGCCGCAGGATTGCTCCCATGGAATCGCCCGAGCAGGACGAGGAGTTCGCCAAGATCCTGGCGCAGCGGTCCAAGATGCGCGCCGAGGATCGCCGCGACCATCCCTTGCTCTTCAGTTCCCATCCTGACGTGATGGCGTTCCTGCCCGACGGCCCGCTGCGGCAGATTTCCATCGATCAAGCGCGGCGCCTCAAGGACCTGGCGCAGTTCCTGCCCGCGGAGGCCCGTCGCCGCGTCTTCATCGTGGACCAGGGCGATCGCATGGATGCTGCCGGCGCGAACTCACTGCTCAAAGTGCTCGAAGAACCTCCCGAGTGCGCTGTGCTAATCCTGACGGCGACGCATTACTACGACCTCTTGCCAACCATTCGTTCGCGTGGGATCGTGCTGCATTTGGGACCGGCCGCGCCGGAGGATGTAGAACGCTTCCTGGCGGCACGGCTGCCGGAAATGTCGGCCGCCGACCGCCGCTTGTCCGCGCATCTGGCCGACGGCAGTCCGGGCCGGGCTTTGAGCCTGGACCTGGAAGCGGTGCGGCGCCTGCGCACGGCGGCCTTGGGCCTGTTGTCCGCGGCGGTGGATCCGAAGCGCAACTTCGACGACCTGCTGACCCGCACCGAAGCTCTCGCCCGCGACGGCGAACCCTTGGAAACCCTGCTGGCCGTGGTCTACAGCTTGCTAGAAGACTTACTGCTGTTGCGGGAAGGGCGGCAGGTGCTGCGGAACATCGAGCTCGAGAAGTCGCTTCAGCAGATGGCCGACCGCATCGACTGGTCCTGGATGGTCCGGGCCACCGAGCGCATCGACGCCTTGCAGCTCAATCTCCGGCGCAACTTGAACAAGCAGTTGGCGCTGGAGGCGCTGACTGTGGCGCTGGGCCGGTGAAGGTCTGAAGCGATTCAAAAAAACTTCCGCTTTCGTCCTCCCTGTGATATCTTTCGATTTAACTGCAATTTCCCTTGAGCAGGGTCTAGGGTTAGCAGCAAGTCCATACGGAGCTCAATACCTCGTTATGTATACCGCGCAGAGAGGGCCCGGCCAGAGAGTGCCGGAAAAACCGGCCAACGAAGTCAACCGCAAACTCATACGTCCTTCCTTAACCGAGATCAAGGAGCAGATGGCCAACCGTCCGCCGCGGAAGAAGCCAACTCCGCCGGAGACCACCAACGCCGAGAACTTCTATTACGTCAAGCAGATGCAGGCTCGCACCCCGATGGTAGTGGTGCTTCAGGACGGCGAGCAGATCCACGGCGTCATCGAGTGGTACGACAAGTACTGCATCAAGGTGAACCGCACCACCGGCGCCAACTTGCTCATCTACAAGTCCAACATCAAGTACTTGTACAAGGAAAGCGAAGCACGGGGCGGCTAGGAACGGGTTTTGCGAGCCAGCACGAGAGGCTGGTAGTAACCACTTTCCGCGGGCATCAGCCAGCGGACCTCCTGAAATCCCACTGAGCTCAGGACGCAGTCGAGTTCTGCGCGCAGCAGGGCGCGGTACACGGTCGCGTAGTGCCGCGACTGCCACCGTCCAGCGTCCTCCCATGTCAGGTACAGGTGCAGCGTGTAGGCGCGCTCTGACGTCCAATCCCAGACTTGATGATAGAAGCGGCGGCCGCCAGGGTCGCTGTGGAAGACCGGCGGCTGCATCGCCGGCCGTTCGGTCACCAGTTGGTCGTAGTCGCGGATGGTGGCGACGA
>CAYPHP010000051.1:7506-12182 GCA_964410045.1 uncultured Acidobacteriota bacterium
CCGGAGCCAAGCGGCTTAGGACTGCGGATGCGGCTTGGCGGAGATCGGCGTCGGTGAGGAGATGGGGTAGGGAATTGTCCGCGGCCAGGACCACATCGAAGGGCGGGCCTGGGATCGCCTCCAGACGGCGAATGTCGGCCACATGGAAGGTGATGGGCAACCCGCGTAGAGCCGCTTCTCGCTGTGCCCTGGCGACCGCCGCAGGGCTCGCGTCGCTGTCGGTGACGTCGTGGCCGCGCTTCGCCAGACCGAGCGCCTGCGTGCCGATCCCGCAGCAACAGTCCAGAATCCGCAGCGGGGTTCGTCCGCATTCTATCTCGAGGAGCGGTCCCAGAATCCCGGCCTGCCAGTCGATGGAGGTCTGCCAGTCCTGGAAGATCAAGTGGTAGTGATCGGCTAGATCGTCGTAGAAGGATGAGGGTGTCACGCTTGCGGGTTCCGCCCGCGCAAGAACTGCTTCACGCTATGCAGGTAGGCAAGCGGAAAGTTCGCTTCCGGGCGGGCGGACATGATGGCGTCCATGGCTTTGTCCAGTTCCATCCCGGTGGCACAGAGGTAAGCCAGCAACATCATGGGGCTGCGTTGAATGCCGGCGAGGCAATGCACATAGACGCGTGATCCCTCGCGGCTGAGGGCCTCTTCCACGAAGCCTACCCCTTGTTCGAACCATTCCGGAGGCTTGGGCCGCAGATCGTCCGGCTGGGGAAGCCAGCGCACGGTGATTCCGGTATTGCCGGTGATCCGGGAGTCGTCAAACTCAGTTTCCACATTCAGCACGTGGGTGACTCCGCCGGCGGCAAGGCGCATCATGTTTTCGACGGTGACGATCGCCGGTCCTACGGCCAGGCGCGGGGTCACCCAGGCATACTCCAGCCGTCCCTCTCCTGGAAAATAGAGTTCCATGGATCAGAAGTAGATTTTCAGGCCAAGCTGGATGCGGCGGGGCTGTTCACCGAGGGGCGAGCTGCCGGGAAGATTGCCGGAAAACCCAGATCGGCCGTAGGGGGCGAACCCGAAGTCGTCGTTGCCGGTGCTGTAGCTGGGGTTTCCGAGGTTGGTGTGGTTGAGGATGTTGAAGAAGTCGGCGCGGATCTGGATGCGGCCCTGCTCTCCCAGCCACTGGGGCCGGAAGTTGCGGCTAACCCCGAGGTCTACGTTATAGAAGCCTGGGCCGCGGAAGGCGTTGCGAGGCATCCTGCTGATCTGGTCGGGGGCCGGCGCTTTGAACTTGCTCTTGTCCAGCAGGATCTTCCCTCCCGCCACGGAGACCGGTGGATTCCGGTAAGCGCTCTCCACACTCCCGCTTACCAGCTCTGAACGGTTGCTATTCAACAGCCCGAAGGCAGAAAAGATCGAATCTGGATCCAGCACGCTAAAGGCGAATCCGGAACGGAAGCCGGCCAGCATTCCCACCTGCCAGCCGCGAGTCAGCAAAGGCGCTTTGCTCCAGCCCTGCGACTCGGCCAGCAAGTTGACCACCAGGTTGTGCTTCTGGTCAAAGTCGGAGCGGCCCCAGTCGGCATTGGAGTTGAACTGCTGCACATAGGTGGCATGCGGCAGACTGTTCAGGATCAGCAGCGGAGTTCCCAAGCGCGATCCCGCGGCGGCCGAAGGCGCGCCGGCAACAGGGTTCTTGAACGGATCGCTCTGGTTATCGAGGGCGCGGCTGAAGGTGTAGGAGACCTGGAACGAAACCCCGCGGCTGGGTTGCTGGCGTGCGGAAAGCTGCAGCGAACGGTAGTTCGAAGCGCCTTGGTTGCCCCGGTAGCTAATGATGGCGGCGTTGGGGTTGAGGCGCCCGCCCGGTCCCGCACCGTTGCTGAAGGCGCGGTTGACCTCATCCAGGGCCAGCAGCTTGCGCCCGCGCGATCCCGCGTAATTGGCCTCCACCAGCAGCTTGGACGTCAACTGGTGCTGCACTCCGGCGAACCAGCTTTGCGCGTAGGGAGTGCGCAGGTTCTGATCCACCTGAATGGTGTTCTCGCTGCCAAAGATCGGGCTGACGGCCGGCAGGCCGTCGCGGGCCGGGAACGTATATCTGAAGTCCCCTTGGAACAAGGTGGTATAGCCCAGCGCGTTGTTGCGCAGATCCAGCCAAATGTTGTTGAAGATCCGGTCAAAGGCCACGCCATAGCCTCCGCGAGCAACGGTCTTGCCGTTGCCGCGCAGATCGTAGGCCAAGCCGAAGCGGGGGCCAAAGTTGTTGTAATCGCGCCCGTACGGCTCGGCCTGCCGGAACGTCGCTGAGGCCAGGCGCTGGGTGCGGTTGGTCCCGGGGCCGTAGAACAGGTTCCAATCCGCCGGTCCATCCACACGATACGGTACGCCGAAATACTCGTAGCGCAATCCCAGGTTCAAGGTCAGGCGGCGGGCGATCTTCCAGTTGTCCTGCACGAAGAACGCCAGTTCCCGCTGGTGGTAATTCCGCACGTAGTCGTTGTCCTTGAGGGCCTTCCCGGTGAAGCGGTCCACAGTGATGTTTACACCGCCCGGAGAGTCCAGGGCAAACGTGCCCAGGCCCTCAAACACGTACAGCCCGTCGCGGGCCGTGGAGACATCCGACTTGCTCAGATTGATCTTGAACTCACCGCCCAGGACCAAGCTGTGCTTGCCGCGGATCAGAGTGTAGTTGTCCACGATCTGCCACACCGCATCGCTGAAGGAATAGGTATACTGCGCCGCACTGCCGGGGAGGCTGACCAGATCATTCGAGAGCATCGAGGGGATCTCCGGATGCGGCCGGTCGACGCCGACGTGGCCCCGGTTGTAGCCGCTGCGCAGCTCGTTGGTGTCGCCCCGGCCCAGCGTATGCGTGAAGTTCAACGCCAGGTTCTGGGCGCGCACCACCAGCGGAGCATTGAATCCGGAGTAGATGCTAGTGAGGAAGTCGTCGGCGGTGGCGTCGGAGAAGATGTAGCGGGCCCCCAGACGGTTCCGCCCCCCCGAAGGACTGAAGTCAACACGTCCCAGGATCAGCGTGTTGCGCTGCTGCAGCGGGAAGTGGTACTTGATTTCCTCCGCGTCCGGGTAGAACGACACCGGAGTTCCCGTGGGAGCTTTGAACTCGGTGAGTAGCTTCTTGGCCTGTTTGTTGTCCGCCAGACGGGCGATGTAGGTGCGGCTGGGGACATAGGCGGTGTACTCGGAACTCCGGCTGGAATTGAAGGTCTGATCGAAGGAGCCATAGTAGAAGATCCGGTCCTTGCGAATCGGTCCGCCCAATGTACCCCCGTACTGCTCCACGCGAAATGGCAGCTTGGCCTCGCCCGCCAGGTTGCTGGCGAAGGAATTGGCGTTGAGCCTGTCGTGGTTGAAGAAGTTGAAAGCCGTCCCATGCACGGCGTTGCCGCCGGTGCGGGTGATGGCATTGGCGATAAACGCGGTGGCCCGTCCGAACTCCGCCGAGAAATTGCTGGTGGTCATGCGGTATTCCTGTACCGCATCGGCGGAGACCTTGGCCGAGGGACCGGTGAGCAACAGGTCGTTGTTGTCGACGCCGTCGAGCAGGAAGTTGGTGCCGCCCACGCGCTGCCCGTTTACCGCCAGACCCAGCCCCTTGCCCGTGGCGCTCTCCGACGAAACGCCCGGCTGGAGGACCAGCAGGGTGTACACGTCGCGGCCCGAGTATGGGAGTTCCAGGATCTTGCGCTGATCGATCACTGTGGACAGATCGCCGACCAGCGTTTCGGTGATCGGCGTGGGCAGGCTGATGAGCATGGCCTGCGGAGCTTGGGCGTCCGGACCGTAGATGGTGGCGAGGAACCCGCTCAGCGCGGTCTTGGGACTGGCGCCTGGGGCGGTAACCGGCGGAGTTGTGACCGGCGCGGTCACCTCTGGCGTCGGCGCGGCCCCGGTCGCTTCCAGGGCCAAGTTCACTTCCACGCGCCCGCCTACGGTTAGTTCCACACTTGGACGCTCTTGCGGAGTGAATCCCCTGGCATCCACACGCACTGAATAATTCCCTGGGAGCAGGGCCGGGAAAGCGTACAGGCCGTCCGCGCTCGCGAGCTTGTATCCCTGGGTGTTGTTCTGCAGGTTCTTGTAGAAAACCAGGGCGTTGGGCACCGGCTGGCCGGTGGCCGCATTGGTTACCCGGCCGCTCAATGTAGCGTTTGAGGACTGGGCGAAAAGCAGACTAGAGGCTAGAGGCTGTAGGCTGTAGGCAAAGACAAGAAGAACCCGTAAACCTCGGCCGACCAGCCTCACCGGACCACCTTACGGAGCTTCCGGTCGATCTCTCGCAAAGTCTGCGGATCGGTGGTCAACTGTTGGGCCTGACGATAATCGTTGGCCGCGTCTTCGAATCTCTTCTGCTCGGTGTGTACGTCGCCCAGCAGCATGAAGACGGAGGCATCGGGTGGGGCAAGCTGCAGGAGCATCATGAATCGCTCTTCGGCTTCTTTTAACGCCCCACGATCCAGAAGCAGCATGCCCAGGGCCCGGTGGGCGTCGATGTAGCGCGGATCCACCTGGAGGGCCTCTTCGAGGACCTTCTCGGCCTCCTGCTTGTTTCCGCGGTCCAACAGAACCTTGGCCAGGTTGCGGCGGAACTCCACCGTCTGCGGGCTGAGGCGGATAGCCTGCCGGAACTGGGTCTCGGCGGCGCGCAGATCGCCTTTGTTCTGCAGCAATCCTCCCAGCATGTTGTAGGCGCTGGCATCGTCCGGCTTCAGGCG
>CAYPHP010000052.1:0-11953 GCA_964410045.1 uncultured Acidobacteriota bacterium
AGCCAGCTCATTGATCCGCAGGCCCACTTCCTTCGAGCCGGTGAAGGCGATGAAGCGGACTTTGGGATGAGTCACCATCAAGTCGCCCACCGACCCGCCGCTGCCGGGGCAGAAGTTCAGGACTCCGGCGGGCACGCCGGCTTCCTGGAGGATCTCAAACATCTGGTAGGCGATGGCCGGAGAGTCGCTGGAAGGCTTCAGCACCACGGTGTTCCCGCTGACGATGGCCGCGGTGGTCATGCCGGTGGTGATGGCCAGCGGAAAGTTCCACGGCGGAATTACCAATCCCACACCGAGCGGGATGTAACGCAATTCGTTCTTCTCGCCCGCGATCGGGGTCACCCGTCTCTCATCTGGTCCGCAGATGCGCAGGCATTCGCGCGCGTAGTAATCGCAGAAGTCGATCGCCTCGGCGGTATCCGCGTCGGCCTCCGGCCAAGTCTTGCCGACCTCGAAGACCATCCAGGCGCTCAACTCGTGACGGCGGCGGCGCATGATGTCGGCGGCCCGGAAGATGATCTCCGCGCGCTCCGCGTAGGGAACTCGAGACCAGGTTTGAAAAGCCTGGTAGGCGGTGACGATAGCCTTCTCGGCGATCTCCGGCGTGGCTTTGGAAAAGGAGCCCACCAGTTGCTCGGGGTTCGAGGGGTTCAGCGACTTGAGCTTGTCCGGGGTGGACAGGCGCTCGCTGCCGATGCGCAGGTCGTAGTCGCGGCCGAGTTCGCCGCGGACCTTGGCCAGTGCGGCGGCGAAGGCCTGCTTGTTCTCCGGCTTGCTGAAGTCGGTCAAGGCCTCGTTCTTGAAGGGGGCTTGTTTGAAGGATGCGGCGGTCATGGGAATTAGGACGTCTCCTCTTGTGAGATGCGTCTATTCTATCAGCATCGAGAGGTTCGCGAACCCCATGATGGATCGTATCCTCGGCTACATCCGCAGGCTGGGCCTGGTGAAGGCCGGGGACCGTCTGGCGGTGGCGGTGAGCGGCGGCGGCGACTCAGTGGCGCTGCTGGCGCTGCTCGACGAGTTACGCCTACGCCTGGGCGTTACCCTCGCGGTAGCCCATTTCAACCATCGCCTGCGTGGAGCGGAGTCCGACGACGATCAGCGCTTCGTCGCCCAGATCGCCGCCGACCGGGGTCTCGAGTTCCTTACCGGGGAGTCCCGTCAACCGTCACCCGGCACGCGGAACTTGGAGGCGGTTGCCCGCCACGAACGCTACGAGTTCTTGGCCAGCCTGAAGATGAAAGTGGCCACCGCGCACACCGCCGACGATCAGGCCGAGACGGTCCTGGGCCGATTTCTGCGCGGGGGCGGCACGGCCGGGCTGGCCGGGATCTACCCGCAGCGCGACGAATGGCTGATCCGGCCGCTGCTTGAGGAACGTCGCGCCGAGGTGCGCGCCTGGGCCACGGCGCGAGGTTTGGTGTGGCGCGAGGACGCCTCCAATCAGGATCATCGCTTCCTGCGCAACCGGGTCCGCGGCGAACTGCTGCCGATGCTGGAGTCGAAATACAACCCAGGTTTGGTCGAAGTGCTTACGGGCGTCGCCGCGGTGACGCGGGCCGAGGAAGCCTTCTGGCAAGGTCATACGCAGAAGCTGGCAGCCGCGTTGCTGTCCTCCGGGGAGGGGGCCTGGAAACTTTTGCTGGCGGATTTCGTCCAATATCATGAGGCCGAACAGCGCCGCCTGCTCCGGGAAGCCCTTCGCCGCACGCGCGGCCACTTGCGCGGTGTGGACTTCCGGCACGTCGAACAGACCCGCCGCTTGGCGCTCAAAGCGCAGAGCGGCCGTGGAATCGATTTGCCCGGTTGTCATGTGGAGCGGGCCCTGGACGGCCTCGTTTTTCGCGTGGCCGCGGCCGAAGCGGCGCCCGCTTTCGAAATGTCCGTCGAAGTGCCGGGCTCATGTGAGATTCCACAGATCGGGCGGCGGCTGGTCTTCAAATTAGTGCCCGACTCGCCCGGAGGGGCAGGTTATAATCAAGAGCGAGGCCAGGACCTGATCGCGCTGGACACAGTCCAGCAGCCCTTGGTGGTTCGCAACTGGCGTCCCGGCGATAGCTGGGAAACCTCACCTGGGCGGCGGCGGAAGCTGAAAAGCCTGCTGTTAGAGCGGCGGATTCCCCGTCAGGATCGCCGGTCGTGGCCGGTGGTGGCGGGCGGTGGTGCATTGATCTGGGCGCGCGGCTTACCCACGCCTCCCTCCTGCCGCTTGGCGGGACGGCCGGGCATGGGGTTATCGATTGTGGAAGAGGAGTTAGCGAATGGGTAGTTCCCAGGTTCTTCTCAGCGAAGAACAGATTCGCAGGCGGGTGGATGAAATGGCGGCGCAAATTTCCGCCGACATGGGCGAGCGCGCCCTGATGGTGGTGGCCGTGCTGGACAATGGCTTTGTCTTCATGTCCGATCTGATCCGCCGCCTGACCTGTCCGGTGATCTGCCAGTTTGTAAAGATGGAGACTCGCGATACGGTGGAAGACGGGCACCAGCGCCGCAACGTGATTTACACGCCGCTGGTGGACCTGGCCGGCAAAGACGTGCTGCTGGTGGACGCCATCCTGCAGACCGGCGTGACTCTGGAACACTTGGTGCAGCAACTGCTGACCAAGGGCGCGCGCTCGGTGAAGACCGCCGTGCTCATCGACAAACCAGAGGAACGGCGGGTGGCATTGAAGCCGGACTACAGCGGCTTTGCGATCGAAGGGAAATTCTTGGTGGGCTACGGGCTGGGCCATCGCGACTTGTGCCGCAATCTGCCCTACGTGGCGGACTTGGGAGCGGCCGGCGCCGCAGCCCCGGCAGGGAGCAAACAGGCGTGAATTCTACGGTAAAAACGATTGTCTTCTGGGTGGTCATGCTGGCCACCGCAGTGCTGCTGTGGTTAGTGGTCAAAACCGGCAGCCCAACGCGCGAGGAAGAGTTCAATTTCTCCACCTTCATGAAGCACGTGGACAACGGGGAAGTCGCCGAAGTCACCATCGCCGGCGCCAACGAAGTTCGCGGCAAGCTGAAGAAGGATAACCGCGCCTTCAAGACCGTTGCTCCGCCGAATTACCCGGACATGATCAAGCTCCTCCGCGAGAAGGATGTCAGCATCATCATCCGCGAGCAGTCCTCCGGATGGGGTCTGAGCCTGCTGATCAACGCCTCGCCTTTCCTGTTGCTGATCTTCTTCTGGATTTTCATGATGCGCCAGATGCAGACCGGAGGGAACAAGGCTCTGAGCTTCGGCAAGAGCCGCGCCCGCCTGCTGTCGTCGCAGCAAAAGAAAGTGACCTTTAAGGATGTGGCCGGGGTCGAAGAGGCCAAGGAAGAGCTGCAGGAGATCATTGAGTTCCTGCGCGAGCCGCAGAAGTTCCAGAAGCTCGGCGGACGCATTCCCAAGGGCGTGCTGCTGGTCGGGCCCCCGGGCACCGGCAAGACCCTGTTGGCGCGAGCCATCGCCGGGGAAGCCAACGTTCCGTTCTTTTCCATCTCCGGATCGGACTTTGTGGAAATGTTCGTCGGCGTGGGCGCCAGCCGCGTCCGCGACCTGTTCGAGCAAGGCAAGAAGAACGCGCCCTGCATCATCTTCATTGATGAGATTGACGCCGTCGGCCGGCATCGCGGCGCAGGTCTTGGCGGCGGGCACGACGAGCGCGAGCAGACCCTGAATCAATTGCTGGTGGAGATGGACGGCTTCGAGTCCAACGAAGGCGTGATCCTGATCGCCGCCACCAACCGGCCCGACGTGCTGGATCCGGCGCTGCTGCGTCCGGGCCGTTTCGACCGCCGCGTGGTGGTCTCGCGTCCCGACGTGAAGGGCCGCGAAGCGATCCTGCGCGTGCATACCCGCAAGATCCCGCTTCATGAGGACGTGGAATTGAACGTGGTCGCTCGCGGTACGCCGGGTTTTGCCGGAGCCGATCTGGCCAACCTGGTGAATGAGGCCGCCCTGAACGCCGCCCGCTACAGCCACAAGAGCGTGGCCCAGCATGATTTCGAGCTGGCCAAGGACAAAGTAATGATGGGCGTGGAGCGCAAGAGCATGATCATCTCCGACAAGGAGAAGAAGCTCACCGCCTACCACGAAGCCGGTCACGCCCTGGTGGGCGCGCTGATGCCCGGCTCCGATCCGCTGCACAAGGTCACCATCATTCCGCGCGGCATGGCCTTGGGCGTCACCATGCAGTTGCCGGTCGACGATAAGCACACCTACTCGCGCGAGTACCTGGAATCGAAAATCGCTATGACCATGGGCGGCCGCTCGGCCGAGGAGATTTTCCTGGGCGAGATGACCACCGGCGCGGGCAACGACATCGAGCAGGCCACTGAGCTGGCCCGCAAGATGGTCTGCGAATGGGGCATGTCGGAACTTGGCCCGCTGGCTTTCGGCAAGGTGGAGGAACAGATCTTCCTGGGCCGCGAGATCGCCCAGCATCGCGATTTCTCCGAGGCCACCGCGGTGAAGATCGACCAGGAAATCCGCCGCATCGTGCAGGCCGGCTACGACAAGGCTTACTCCATCCTGCGCGAGAACAGCGACAAGCTGGTGCGCATCGCCGAAGCCTTGCTGGAGCGGGAAGTGCTCGACGCCAACGAGGTCAACATGCTGATCGCCGGGCAGACGCTTCCGGAGAAGGCTGCTCCTCCGTCCAAGCCGTCCGACGACGGCTCGCAACAGATCCTCAAGCCTGAGCAACCGCGGCGTGTCCCGGGCTTGGCAGAGGGTCCTTCTCCCGCGTGATGCGAAAAGTCAAAGGTCAAAAGTCAAAGGTCAAAAGTCAAAAGTTCGGACCCTTTTCCGTACTTCTGCCTTTTGCCTTTTGCCTTTTGACTTTTGCCCTTTCGTCCGCTGCGCAACAGGGTCGCTTCGTCCTCGCGGTGCAGTATCCTCCCGAACTGAAGATCACCATGCCGTTTTTCCGCACCGGCGTCCTGGAAAAGGTGGACGCCGAAGGCGAAGTCCGGCGCAACAAGCCGCGCGAGAAACCCAGCGTGAAGGTCGAGGTGGAGATGAAGGGCGCGCCGGCTCCGTCGTCGGTGAAGCCGGAGTACCAGGCCTACGTGCTGTGGGCGGTGACGGAGAAGAACGAGTTCGTCAAGCTGGGCGTGCTGAACAAAAAAGTGGAAACCGAAACTCCAGTGCTGGCTTTCGGCATGGTTATTTCCGCAGAACCCGATCCCAATGCCGACCAACCCAAGGGCGCCTTCGTCCTCGAAACCGGCCTGCCCGATAAAAAAACCCGCTACTTCGGCATGACCCGCGTGTATTACGAAGGCAAGAAGTAGTCCGCAGATTTCGCAGATTTTGCGGACTCCTGCTACACTCCCTGAATGAACAAGCGAATCACCTCGCTCGCGTTTGTGGCAATTGCCGCCGTATCACTCTACGGACAGGAAGACAAGGTCGACGCGATCTTCACCCGCTGGACCGCCACGACGCCGGGTTGTACCGTCGGCGTGGCCACCGGTGGCAAGCCGGTTCTGGCCAAGGCCTACGGCATGGCAGATCTCGAGCGCAATGTCCCGAACAAGCCCGATTCGATCTTCGAGGCCGGATCGGTCTCCAAGCAGTTCACCGCCGCGGCGGTGCTGCTGCTGGCGCGCGACGGCAAGCTCTCCATCGATGACCCGGTGCGGAAGTACATCCCGGAGTTGCCGGACTACAAGGCGCCGCTCACCATCCGGCACATGCTGAACCACACCAGCGGACTGCGCGACTGGGGCGTCGTGGCCGCCATCGAGGGCTGGCCGCGAGGATCGCGCGTCCACACCCACGCGCATGTCCTGGAGATCGCCGGCCGCCAGAAGGCGCTCAACTTCACGCCGGGAACGCGCTGGTCCTACAGCAACTCCGGCTACAACCTCGCAGCGATCCTGGTCGCGCGGGTCAGCGGCATGAGCTTCGCGGAGTTCACCCGGAAGCGGCTCTTTGAGCCGCTGGGTATGACCCGGACGTCCTGGCGCGACGATCACACCCGCATCGTCAAAGACCGGGCTATCGCCTACTCCCCAACCGTCCTCGGCGCCTTTCGGACCGATATGGCGTTTGAGAACGTCCACGGCAACGGCGGATTGCTGACCACGGTCGCCGACCTGCTGATGTGGAATGAGAATTTCGAGAGGCACGTGGTCGGCGACGCTGCTTTCGCCGCCGAACAGCAGCAGCCCGGGCGTTTCAACGACGGGCGGGCTCACGGCTACGCCATGGGCTTATTCCTGGAGACCTACAAGGGTCTGCCCGAAGTGAGCCACGGCGGCGCCACGGCCGGGTATCGAGCGTTCCTGGCGCGTTACCCCGCGCAGAAGGTTTCTGTTGCCGTGCTCTGCAACGCCGGGAACGCCAACGCTGCGCAGCACGCGTACAGCGTGGCGGACCTGTACTTAGCGGGTCACCTGAAGCCGCCGTCGCCGCCGGTCTCCACGCACACGCTGACGGCCAAGGAGATTGAGGCGGTCGAGGGGCTCTATCGCAACAAGACCACCGGCGTGCCGAGCCGTATCGTCCGCGAGAAGGACGGCGTGCGCGTCGAGCGAGGTCCGGTGCTGGCGGCGCAGTCCGGCACCCGGATGAGCACCGCCAACAGGCAGACCTGGGAGTTTGACGGCCGCGGCGCGGTCAAAGTCACCGACGAGTACGGAACAACGGACGTCTGGGAGCGCGTGCCGCCGGCCAAGCCCACGGTCGCGCAGCTTCGCCAACTCGCCGGCAAATATGCCAGTCAGGAAGCGGAGGCCGCCGTAACCATTGCGGTCGAAGGTGAGTCGCTGGTTGTGAAACGCAGGCCGGACAGCACCGGCAAGCTGACCCCGATCTATGCCGACGCCTTCACTGGGCCGGGCGGCCTGATGATCTTTCGCCGCGACAAAGCTGGGCGGGTCACGAGCTTCAGCATCGTCCTGGATCGTGTGTGGGATCTTCGTTTCACGCGGCAACTCGTGAAGTGATTACCCGCGGAACACTTCGCTCTTAACCACGCCGACGTACGGCAGGTTGCGGTAGAGCTGGTGATAGTCGAGGCCGTAGCCGACCACGAAGCGGTCGGGGATTTCGAAACAGCGGTAGCGGATCGGGACGTCCACCAAGCGGCGGGGCGTCTTATCCAGAAAGGCGCAGGCCGCGAGGCTGCGCGGCAGGCGGGAGTTCAACGAGCGCAGCAGGTAACGCAGGGTCAGCCCGGTATCCACCACGTCTTCCACCAGCAGCACGTCTTCGCCCTCGATGCTTTCTTCCAGGTCCTTGACGATGCGGACCACGCCCGGCTCGGGCCGCGGGGTGAAGGGCGAGATGGCCAGGAAGTCGATGCGCGCGGGAACCGTGAGAGCGCGCGCCAGGTCGGTAAGGAAGAAAACCGAGCCGCGCAGCACGGCGATCAGGGTCACGCGCCGCCCGGCGTAGTCGCGGGAGATCTCCGCGGCCACTTCCGCCACGCGCACGCGGATCTCTTCCTCGGTGAAAAGGACTCGTTCGATATCCGGATGGGGTTCGGGCCGGGGAATTTCGACCGCCACGTTCATACTCTAGCTTACTCTCATTTCCCCAGCTTGAAGATCAGGTCCTCGATGTCCTTCTGGTAGAAGACGCGGATGTTCACGTCCGGGTAGAGCTCCTTCATGCGTTTCAGCTTGCGGTTCTTGTGCCGCGTCAGCGACTGCTTCATGAAGGTCAGCTCCACGTAGAGGTCCATCTCCGGAAGGTAGAAGTCCGGCGAGAAGGCCTCCACG
Source organism: uncultured Acidobacteriota bacterium (assembly GCA_964410045.1). GTDB lineage: Bacteria > Acidobacteriota > Terriglobia > JAJPHL01 > JAJPHL01 > CAYPHP01. The sequence goes on from CAYPHP010000052.1 coordinate 7,705, forward strand.
GCATTTCCGGCGGCGTCCCATTCGATGGGGAAGGTGCGCGGCTCGTACTGCCAGTCGATCCCGTAGAAGTCCATCATCTGCGCGAACAGCACTTCGCTGGGATGCGCAAACGTGGCCGGCGCGGACGAAGGAGGAGGGCCCGGGCGAACTTCCGTGGTCGCGAGGTTAGCCATCGATGAATGCCAGACGGAGACAGGCTAACATGGGACGGAAACAGAAGGGAAGAGAATTGTTTGAAACGCGCTCAGCCGATCTTGGCCAAGGCGGCCGCCAGGGCTTGCGCGTTCGCCTCCACTTGCACCGGCCGGTTGGCGAACGTGCTGCTGATGCCGCCCAGCTTGCCGCCGTGGTAGTTCAGGATGTACTCCGGGTCCTTGAGGAGATGACCGGTGAGGACGGCCACCACGTCGGCGCCGGGGGCGATCACGCCGCGGGCCGTGAGCTTCCTGATTCCCGCGAGCGTCGCGGCCGAGGCCGGCTCACATCCGATGCCCGAGCGCCCGATCACGGCCTTGGCGTCGGCGATCTCTTGTTCGGTGGCCATTTCGCAGAGACCGGACGTGGCCCGCAGCTCGCGCACCGCTTTCGGCCAGGAAACCGGCGCACCGATCTTGATGGCAGTGGCCAGAGTCTCCGGATGCTCCACGGGAGTCAGCGTCGCCGCGGCGTCGCGGAGCATTCGGTAAAGCGGCGCTGCGCCTTCCGCCTGGATCACTAGCAGTCGCGGCAGCCGTGAGATCATTCCCATCTGCTGCAACTCCCGCAGTCCTTTTCCGAATGCCGAGACGTTGCCCAAGTTTCCGCCGGGAACCACGATCCAGTCCGGGACGCGCCACGCACATTGCTCAAGAAGCTCGGCCATGATCGTCTTCTGCCCTTCGAGGCGGAAGGGATTCACGGAGTTCAGCAAATACATGCCCAGCCGCGGAGCTAGATCGAAGAGCAGCTTCAGGATGGTGTCGAAGTTGCCTTCCACCTGCAGCGTCGCCGCGCCGTACTCGAGTGCCTGGGCCAGTTTTCCCAGGGCGATCTCGCCGCGGGGGACGAAGACCACGGGGCGCAGACCGGCGGCGGCCGAGTAGGCAGCCATCGCGGCTGATGTGTTGCCGGTGGAGACGCAGGCCACCAGCTTCATCCCCAGCGAGCGCGCGCGGGCCACGCCCGCCACCATGCCGTTGTCCTTGAACGATCCGGTGGGGTTGAAGCCTTGATGCTTGAATCGCAACCGATCGAGACCGGCGTATTGCGCCGCGGACGGAGCATCGAGCAGCGGCGTGTTGCCTTCGCCGAGCGTGGTCACGTGGCGGAGGTCATCGAGGAACGGGATCAGCTCGCGGAAGCGAAAGACGCCGCTGCGGTCGGGTGGTTCGAACGACTTTCGTCGTTCGAGCCACAGGTCACGGGGATCGGGTGACGGGTGTCGGAAACCGTAATCCACGTCGAGCAAGCTGCCACACTTGGAACACGTGTGGATGTTTTCGGATAGGGGAAACGAAGCCTGGCAAGCGATGCAGGTAAAATTCATGAGCAGAGGACGCCTTGTTGCGCCACGGAGATTGGGCGGATGTCCACGCGAAGGCCTAAGCGCCGGTAGATTTCCTCGAACGCAGCGCGCGCCGGAGCAGGATCGGTGACGAAGGCCAGCAGCGACGGCCCCGCTCCGCTCAGGGTCACACCCAGCAATCCGGGCAAGTGCAGGGCCAAGGCGTCTTTCAAGCCGGGCACCAGCGGCTGGCGATAGGGCTGATGCAGACGATCGTGCAGCGCCGCGGCCAACGCCTTGCGATCGCCGGAAGCGACCGCCGCCACCAGCAACGCGGCGTGCTGCAAGTTGAAAACTGCGTCGGCGCGCGAGTAAGTGTCCGGCAGTGCGGCACGCGCTTTCTCGGTGGCCAACTGGCATTCCGGAATGGCCACCAGCAATCCAACATCTTTGGGCCAGGGCAGCGACACCGCCGCCGACTCTCCCACCACGGCCAAGCCTCCCAGCGTGGACGCGGCCACGTTGTCGGGATGGCCTTCAATGTCCGCAGCGCGCGTCAGGATTTCATGCAACGACATTCGCAGACCGCCGGCGGCATTTGCCAGGGCCACACCGGCCACCGCCGCCGCTCCGCTCGATCCGAGACCGCGCCCCAGAGGAATCTCGTTGCGAACGTCGAGAGTCAGATCCGGCGCCGCGGGCCAGGTCTTCTTGAACGCGCGCCAGATCAGGTTGCTGTCGTCAGTGGGCAAGCCTGCTGTGTGCGAACCACTCAGATGAACGCGCGATCCCTGCCGGGGAACCGCCGTCACTTCGAGGTACACGGCCAGTGCCAGCCCCAGCGTGTCGAACCCTGGGCCTAAGTTGGCGCTCGATCCCGGTACTCGTATCTGTGGAATCTGTTTGATCTGTGGATTCTATCCGATTGCCAGGTCGCGCCGTATCTCCCTGATCAAGTCGTTCATCTCCGATACCGGCCGGTTGCGAATCCCCGCCGACTCGAGCTGGCCGCGAGCGGGCGAGACCAAATCGGCCGGGGCTTCATGCAAGGCGGTCAGCTCGTCGTGAGCCGAAGTCCGGCGCATGCGCTCGAAGACCAGCGCAAGCTGCGCGGCCTTGGGCACGGAGCGGTCGAGCGTGACCGCGTGAAGGAACTTGCGGCGGCCATTGGTGGCCGGGACATAGGCGTAGTCGATCTTGAAGGTGTCGCCCGGAGCGGTAAAGCCGGCCACGGGAAACGGTCGCAGATGCTCGCCCAGACCCGCCACACGCAGGGCGGTGTCCACGCGGCGGCGAAGCTGCACGCGAGTACTGTCGCTCTCCCGCGCCACTTGCGGCGGCGCGGACACGTGACGCTCGAACAAAGCCTCGATGTCCTGGTCCACGATCCCCTTCGGCGGCGTCACGCGGATCGAGGTGGACATCTCCTCCAGCGCGCTGGGATCTTCCCACGTCGCCGGCTCGGCGAATTGCCCCAGCAACTCGCGCAGCAAGGCCAGGTCGGCGGCCGGATGTAACCATTTCAGTCGCCGCAGTTCCTTCTCCCCGGCGGTCCGCGCCTCGCGGTAGCGGCCCTGCTCGTCGAGCAGGACCACGGCCAGGTTCACAAATTCGCCCTTCACCAGGTCGGGGACGTATCGAAGTAAAGCGTATTGGTTAGCCATAGAAAAGACGCAACCACGGATTACACGGATCGAACCGAATCCGTGAAATCCGTGTAATCCGTGGTTCCTTCATTGCACTCTCCAATTGGGAAATGGGTTTTGAGAGCTCGTCCGCACCGCGGTGATCAACTCGGGGAGCCGCTTGCGGCGCTGGTCGAGCCGCGTCAGCAGGTTCTCCAGCGCCTCCGTTTCGCCGCCATACCAATCGCGCGGCGTCTCGCGATAGATGCGGTCGAGAAACGGCTCCGGCATTTCCTTCACCCAGGTGAACCAGGGTTCAAAACTCTCCCATCCCGTGATCCCCGCGTAGACCTTGCGCCGATGGTACAAGCCCCGCAGGGAGGAATCGGGGAAGTTCCATTGGCCGTCGTTGAAACAGAAACCTTGGTCAATCATCATCGCTTCATACAGTCCCGGCTCCGCGGCCCGATAAAAAACCGCCTGCCGCGCGTCGGCGTTGCAGGTCCACTGGTCGAACAGAAGCGTGCCCCAAAAATCGCGCAGATTCGCCAGGCGGTCCAGCGTCGAATCGGGAACGAAATCGAAGACCGCCTGCCGCCGCGGATCGCCCGGGTACAACGATCCGCAATGCAATCCTGGCGCGCACGGTATCGCGCCCCTGGGCGTCTCCATGTGCAACTCCGGCGTCTTCCCGATCAGGTCGCTGGACACCTCCACCTGTTCCACCATGGGAACGGGCAGCCGTAGGTGGCTGGCCAACCGGTAACAGAGCAATTCGTTGGCCAGAACGCGGACGTGCTGCGGGTTGTTCTGGAATTTGGTGATGAAGAAGCCCTGGCGGTCATCCCCGGTCTGCGGATCGCGGTAAGCGCAACGTAACAAGTGGGATTGAGCGCCGCCGCGCATCCGGCAAATGTGTTCCAGCGCTTGAGCCACGCGCCGATGGTAATCGAATTTCCGGAACCACGCCGGGAAAACTTCCCAACTTCATTCGATTGCGAGAAAATGTTCGGGGAGGATTTCGAATGCCAGAAGAAACCAACACCGCGCGGCGCCACGAGGACATCGCCCTGGACCTAATGAAGTTTGTGGCTATGACCACCGGATTCGGCAAGTCCGCCGGCGGCGCGGGCTTTCAAGC
>CAYPHP010000053.1:0-11948 GCA_964410045.1 uncultured Acidobacteriota bacterium
TGCCGTGGGCCACGTTGGCGCGAACCGCCTCCATGATGCGTTCCTTGGGCATGTCGATTTGCGGGTTCAGGTCGGGCACGCAGAACTGGCAGCGGCGCCCGCAGCCGGTGGTCATTTCCACCACGCCGAAGGTGGTCCGCTTATCGGGGGCCAGGATCGCGTCACGCAGTTTCGGATGGGCCACATCCACCTGGCGCGGAAGCGTCTCGCCGGCGATAGCCTTCTGAAACAGCGCCATGGCGTCGTCCGATTCGCTGCGGCCTTCCACTACGCAGTCCACGCCCAACTCGTCCCAGGAATTGGTCTGGGTGATCTGCCATCCGCCCGAGCCGCCGACGATCGTCTTGAAGTGGCTGCGGTGCGGGCTGGACTTGATCTTCTCGAACATCTGCCGGGCGTAGTGGGAATTGATGGGCTGGCGTGACGACCCGAAAATGGAAGTGTACACACCCGCAGCGAAGGTTACGCCCAGCGGGTTGTGCGTGGAAACCGCCACCACGCGGGTGTCCTCACCGATGAACTTGTCGAGGTCCTGAGGGTAGCAAGCCACCATCTCGTCCGGGGAAAAGACCCGCGAAAGCGCCTTTTCCAGGACCCGAACGCCGGCCGGCATATACTTCGCTGAGCCGTCTTCGTTGTACTCCACGTTGCGCCAGTTGGGGTATTTCCGGTCGAGCACGCCTTCCATCCAGATCGGGAGAGAGGCCATGCCCATCTGAATGAAGTATCCGGCATGGTCGATGGTCTCGGTCAGCGGAGCGGTCAGAACAATGAGTTTTCCCTTCATACGAACCAGCATGATACCAGAAGGAGGGGGCTCAAGCTCGCGTAATCGCGGCCAGGATCGCTTCTACTTGGTTCAGTTGGGTCTGCTGTGTCTGCCCGTAGATCACCTTGAGGTTGTTCAGCATGCGGATGATGATCTGTTTCTTGGTCACCGCGTTCAGGAAGGCCGGGTCGAGGGCTACCGGGCGTCCGTAGACCGTTTGGAGGCGTTCCTCGCAGTCCGGCTGCAGCATGATCTGGCCCCCGGAGAAGCAGTCCACCACGATCTCCGGATCGCCGGGATGTTTCACCATGAAGTGACCCGGGAAGCCCACGCCAACGAGCGGTAGATCAATACGTCTGGCCACTTCCATGTAGACCAGCGAGAGGGTAATGGGAATGCCGGTCCGCCGATCCAGTACGTCATTCAGGAAGCTGTTGCGCGGATCGTAGTAGTCATCCCGGTTGCCGTGAAAGCCCAGCCGCGCAAAGAGGCATTCATTCAGCGCCTCGATCACCGAAAGCGGATCGCTGCGCTGATACTCAACGAGTGCGGCCATCTCGTCGAGGCGACGCAAGTACGGCGCGGGCTCAAGGGCGGGATAAGCGATGCGGGCGATCTCCAGCGCGACGGCCCCGAGGTCGATCTGATCATCGGCGGCGTCGAGAGACCGAGCGACGTTGAGCCCGATACTCACCCTCGGAACAAATTACGAACAATGAAAAACAGATTGGCCGGACGTTCGGCCAAACGGCGGACCAGGTAAGGGAACCAGTGGCTGCCGAAGGGGATGTAGACGCGCATGCCCCATCCGTCCCGTCGCAACTGCTTTTGCAGGTCTCGGCGGATGCCGTACAGCATCTGGAACTCGAATGCCGCGGGCGCGATCCCGCGCTTGCGGGCGTGCTCTTCCACCGCCCGGATGATGTGCTCGTCGTGGGTGGCGATCCCGTGGTACAGGCCGCTCTCGAGCAGGCGCTCGGCCAGCTTGACGTAGTTCCGGTCCACATCGGACTTGCTTTGGAAGGCCACGTCCGGCGGTTCCTGATAAGCCCCTTTGCACAGACGGATGCGGATCTTCTCTGCCAGCAGGCGCTCCACGTCCTTCTCGGTGCGATAGAGGTAGGACTGGACCACCGCGCCGACGTTCTCGTATCGGCGATGGAGGTCCGAGACCAAGTTCACCGTGCGTTCGGTGTACGGTGAGCCCTCCATGTCCACGCGCACGAAGCTGCCATAGCGCGCGGCCCGCTCGATCACCGACTCCAGGTTCGTGCGGCACAGGTCCACGGAGAGGTCCAATCCCAATTGGGTGAGCTTGAGGGAGATGTGGCTGTTCAGCCGCCGCTCTTCGATGCGATCCAGCATCTCCAGGCAAACGTCGCGGGCCGCCGCCGCTTCCGCTTCGGTACTGACGTTCTCCCCGAGGTGATCGAGCGTGGCGCTCAAGCCCTGCGCGTTCAGCTCCGCGACTGCCGCCAAGGCACTCTCGATGGTTTCCCCGGCTACGAAGCGGTTGGCCACGCGGCGGGTGGCCGATGAATGGGTCATCCAGTCGCGAATGGTGGGGCTTCCGGCAACGTGCAACAGCGTGCTGCGCAGAATCATGGGTCGCGATGCTTTCCTAAGTGTGACCGCCGGCCAGCCAGCGTTCCGCCTCAATCGCCGCCATGCATCCGGACCCGGCGGCGGTGATCGCCTGGCGGTAATGGCGGTCCTGCACGTCGCCGCAAGCGTAGACGCCCGGTACGCTGGTGCGCGGGCCGTGATGCGTGATCAGGTAGCCGTCGGCGTCGGTCTCGAGCTGTCCGGCAAACACCGCGGTGTTGGGATTGTGCCCGATGGCGATGAACAACCCGTCAACGGCCGACTCGCTGACCGCGCCGGTCTTCAGGTTGCGCAGCTTGACCATTTCCACGCTTTGCTTTTCGACGTCGAGCACATCGTCCACGACGGTGTCAGTAAGAAAGCTGATCTTCTCGTTCTTCCGGGCGCGGTCCAGCATGATCGGGGAAGCGCGAAAGCCTTCGCGCCGGTGCACGAGGGTGACCTTGGAGGCGTACTTGGTGAGGAACAGGGCCTCTTCCATCGCGGTATCGCCTCCGCCCACGACCATCACCGTCTTGCCGCGATAAAAGAATCCGTCGCAGGTGGCGCAGGTGGAAACGCCGTGCCCCAGCAGCTTCTTTTCCGACTCCAGACCCAGCATGCGGGCCGAAGCGCCGGTGGCGACGATCAGCGACTGCGTCTCCATGTTCTTGTCATCCACGGTCAGACGGAAGGGATTTTTGGAAAGATCCGCGGCCGTGACCGAGCCCATCAGGTACTGCGCTCCGAAACGGGCCGCCTGCTCGCGCATGTTCTCGATCAGTTCCGGGCCTTGAATGCCTTTGGGGAAGCCGGGAAAATTTTCGACATCGGTGGTCAGGCTAAGCTGGCCGCCTTTTTCCCATCCTTCCACCACCAGGGGTTGCAGGTTGGCGCGGGCCGCGTAGATCGCGGCCGTCAATCCCGCGCATCCGGACCCAAGAATCACGACCTTGTGCATGAATTTAGTCTATCAGCCTTTCTGCGGCTCCCGGGGTGCGGCGGGCAGCGCCGAGCCCACGATGTCGCGGACCCGATCCGCCAGCTCTCCCCGCGCGTCTTCCGGCAAGCCGTCGGTCGGAACCGCGGGATGGACGACGAAGTGGGCGGTTCCTGGACGAAGAACCGGTTCGCCTTTTTTCATCATGTCCCGCGTCCCGTAGAGCGAGATCGGCACCACCGGGGCTTGGGCCCGGATAGCCATCAAGAAAACTCCGTGGCGGAAGGGCAGCATCTCACCGGTGGGACTACGGGTGCCCTCGGGAAACGCCAGAATCGAAAAGCCGCGCTTCAACCGTTCCACGCCCTCGTTCACCACCAGGGCGGCGCGCTCCGTACCGCGGTCCACCGGAATGAAGCTGCATTCGCGCATGGCCCGGCCGAAAACAGGAGTGCGAAAGACCTCTCGCTTGGCCAGGACCACCACGCGCGGCAGGATGGCGGCCACCGCCGGCGGGTCAATGTTGCTGACGTGGTTGCAGACGTAGACACACGGCCGGCCGGGGAACAGATTCTGCTTGCCCTCGACCTCCAGCTTGCAGCCGGCCAGCCACAGGCAGAGACGGACTCCCCCGATCCCTGTCTGGTAGATCCATTCCGGACGGCGGAACAAGATTCCCGCGACGACCACGATGGACCCCACCGCCAGGATGTAAAGAAATGTCAGCGAAACGGTGATCGCGGCGCGGAGCATGAGAGAGCGCAGGCGCATTCTATCCCGAAACCGGGCGACCGCGCATGGTGCGTGCTATGATCGGTTGTCTGGGCCCGCCCTATGGAGTGTCACTGTCTCAAACACTCGGAGATTCCCCACACCAGCCGGTTGTTCACCGACCTGCTGTACCACTTCGACCGCGTAAGCCGCTTCTATCCGCACATGCCGCTGGAAGCTGCCTCGTTCCAGGTGGCGGCCAAAGCGGTGAACTATCCGGCGGCAATCCGCGACGCGGTTTGCGCGGTACTGGAAGAGCAGGCTTGGGCCGCGGAGAGCGGTCCCGTGGTCTTGGCCAACATCGAACGTCTGCGCCAGGGGGCTTACGCGCTGGTGACCGGGCAGCAAGTGGGCTTGTTCGGCGGGCCGGTCTTCAGCCTGTACAAGGCCCTGACCGCGATCCATCGCGCCGACGCCCTGACCGCCCAGGGCCTGGATACCGTCCCGGTCTTCTGGCTGGCCACGGAGGATCACGACCTCGAAGAAGTGAACCACGCCTTCCTGCTGGACCGCGACCACCAGATCCAGGCGCTGCGCGAAAGCGCCGAACCGCCGGTAGCCCATGCTCCAGTCGGTGAAGTGGCGTTTTCCGCGGAGATCGAACGGCTAGTCGAGCGGACCGTGGCCTTGCTGCCGGACGCCGAGGGCGCCGCCGAGACCGCGGACTTGCTGCGGCATTCCTATCGCAGCGGAGAAACTTTCGGCAGCAGCTTCGCCCGCATGATGGGTCGGCTGTTTGGCCGCTTTGGGGTCATCCTGATCGACCCCATGGATGCCCGCCTGCGCCGGCTGGCCTCGCCGGTGTTTCGGCGCGCTCTCGAATCCGCAGGCGACCTCTACAAGGCCCTGGATGCGCGGAACCGCGATCTGAACAAGAGCGGTTATCACTCCCAGGTCCACGTCACCGAAAGCACCTCGCTGCTGTTCGTACGGGTCAACGGGCAACGCACCCCCTTGCGCCGCCGCGACGGGGAGTTCCTGCTGCATGGCGACCGGGTTCCGCTGTCTGGACTGCTGGAAGAGCTGGACCGCGAGCCCGCCCACTTTTCTCCCAACGTGCTGTTGCGGCCGGTCATGCAGGACACGCTGCTGCCCACCATCGGCTACGTCGGCGGTCCGGCCGAGTTGGCCTACTTCGCCCAGGCCGGCGCGGTCTATGAGGGGATCCTGGGCCGCATGCCCGTGGTCCTACCGCGCGCCAGCTTCACCCTCGTGGATCGCCACGCCGGAAAGCTACTGAAGCGCTACGGATTGACCCTCTCCGATATCCTCAAGGAAAGGGGCTTTCTTAAGGAACGGATGGCGGTGCGCTACCTGCCTCCCGGCCTTTCCGACACCTTGTCGCGCAGCGAGAGCCAATTGCAGCAGATGCTGGGAGAGTTGCGCGCGGAAATGGGTGCCCTGGACGCCACCCTGGTCGACGCCACCAACCTTTCGGGCCGCAAGATGGCCTATCAACTGGGAAGGCTCAAGGAAAAGGCCGCGCGGGTTACGCTGCAACGGACCCAACAGGTGGAACGCGACTGCAACCTGCTCCAGAACCTGCTTCACCCGCGACGAAACCTCCAGGAGCGGGTCTTCAGCGGGGTCTCCTTCCTGGCTCGGTTCGGTCCGGAGCTATTGGATTCGCTGTATCAGCGGATCAAGCTCGAGAGTGCCGACCACCAGGTAGCTTTCTTGTAGGGGAACAAAATCCGGGCCTTTGGCGTATCTTAAAGACGGATGGCTTTCTGTACCAGTTGCGGGACTTCCATCGGCGAGGACGACCGGTTCTGCGCCAAGTGCGGTAATGCCCAGGGCGTCCAGGCTGCTCCACCGCCTCCGCCCCCACCCCCACCGCCGCCTCCAGCCTCTGAGCCCCAGCCCCCGGGCGCCGTTTCAACCCGGCCAGCCATAGCTCCCAACGTGGCGGCCATGCTCTGCTACATCCCGGAACTGGGGTGGATCGCTTCGGTGATCTTTCTGGCCTCCGAAGCCTACCGGCATGACCGGTACGTCCGATTCCACGCCTTCCAGGGACTGTTCCTTCAGGCCGCCAACCTGGTCCTGCGGTTTATCTTCCCAGTGCCGATTCCTTTCTTCCCCTTCCACCGTGTCGGCGTTCGCGGCATCCTGCATCTGCTGGTGGTGGTCGCGCAGGTTATCGGGATCATCAAGACCGTGCAGCGCCAGGATTATCGCGTTCCCATCGCCAGCGAGCTAGCCGAAAAGTCCATGGCCTAGCGCCGCCCTCGTTGTATCTTGACCGCCAAGCATGCGTGCTCGCAAGGCAGGCCCGGCGGCGTTGACGGCGATCCTGTACTTCTCCGTGAGCGGCGGCGCGTACGGGTTGGAGACGCTGGTTTCGAGCGTCGGCCCGGCCATGGCGGTGACGCTGCTTTTCATCACGCCGCTCCTGGTGAGTCTGCCCACCGCGCTGATGGTGGCCGAACTTTCGACGGCCATGCCCGTGGAAGGCGGATTCTACCGCTGGGTGGACCGCGCGCTGGGACGCTTCTGGGCCTTTCAGGAAGCCTGGTGGAGCTGGACGTGTTCGCTGCCGGACATGGCTATCTATCCGGTGCTGTTCGCCGGATACCTGGGCGAGGCGTTCCGCATGGATCCGGGGCAACGCTATGTCGTCGCGCTGCTGATGATCTGGACCTGCACCTTGCTCAACCTGCTGGGTATCCGCACCGTGGGTGCGACGGCTCTTGCTTCCCTGGCCTTTGTGGTGCTCCCTTTTCTGCTGTTCACGCTGCTGGCCTTGCGCCAGCCCGGCCAGATCGCGTGGAGCCTGCCCGGCGAATCGGCCTCGCTGCTCACCGGACTGAGCGTGGTGCTCTGGAACTATACGGGATGGGACAACATCAGCCTGGTCGGCGGGGAGGTGGAGAATCCGCAGAGGAGTTATCCGATCGCATTGTTCGCTGCCTTGGCCCTGATCGTGGCCATGTACGCAGGTCCGGTGCTCGCCGGTCTGCGCGTGGCTCCTGATCCCGGCGCCTGGACCGAAGGCACGTTCCCGTCATTCGCGCTGGCCCTGCCCAACGCCCGATGGCTCAGCGGATGGCTGCTGGCCGGAGCGCTGGTGAGTACCTTCACCCTGTTCAATAGCCTGCTGCTTTCCTACTCCCGATTGCCGATGGTCGTGGCCGCGGACGGCATGCTGCCGGGTTGGCTGTCGCGCGTCGACGCGCGTGGCGTGCCGGCCGCGTCGGTGGTCGCCTCGGCGGTGGTCTACAGCGTGCTGGCCGCGTTTGGATTCTCGAAGCTCGTGGTGATGTACGTCTTGCTGTATACCCTCTCGATACTTCTCGAGTTCGTGTCGCTGTGGCGGCTGCGCCGCCTGGAGCCAAGCTTGGCGCGTCCGTTCCGAATCGGCTGGGGGAGTTGGGGTTTGGGGCTGGTGACGGTGCCATCGCTGGCTATTGGAGTCGCGGTAGTCGTCTACACGTTTTGGGACAACCGCGGCAACCCGGTTTGGCTCGCCGGGGCCGCGGCGGCGTCACTCGCAGGGATGCCGCTGTATTGGTTGCTCAAGAAGAAGAGCACTTGACGGGCGTCCAATCCATTGGTATTCTACCCCTAGGTAGACTATGCCTAAGACCGAGATCCCGCCCGGCACACTGGTGATGCTGGCCCTGGGCGTCCTGCAGCATGGACCCCTGCACGGCTACGCCATCGCGCAACGCATCCATCAGCTTTCGAGCGAAGTCCTGCAGGTGGAGGAAGGTTCACTGTACCCTGCCTTGCAGCGCATCCTGATGAAGGGCTGGGCCACCGCGGAATGGGGCATCTCGGAGACCAACCGCAAGGTGCGTTTCTACCGCCTGACTCCGCTGGGCCGCAAACAACTGGGATCGGAAGTCTCCGACTACGATCGCGTAACACAGGCCATTCAGGCCGTGCTGCGGACCGCCTGAAGGATCCACATGAGTATCAGCGAACTGGGACGCCGGATGTACTACCTGTTGAATCGCTCCCGCCTGGAGCGCGAGCTGGCGGAAGAAATGGCCGCGCACCGCGAAATGCAAAGCGCGCAGGCCGCGCCGTTCGGCAACGCCTTGCGCTTGCGTGAGGAATCGCGCGACGTTTGGGGATGGGGCTGGTGGGATCGGTTGGTCCAGGACCTGACGTTCGGATCCCGGCTGCTGCGCAAGTCGCCGGTCTTCACTCTCACCGCCGTGGCCATCCTGGCGCTGGGTGTTGGCCTGAACATCGCCGGATTCCAGATCTTCAACATGATGGTGCTGAAGCCAATCCCGGTGCGCGACCCCGACACGATCTTCCGGTTCTACCGCAAGGGTCCGCAAGCGACGTCCTCTAACATGTCGTACCCGGCGCTCGATTTCTATCGCCGTCACAGCACCGCGTTCTCGGCCGTCATGGGCGTGACCAACGACCGCATGACCGTGGAGGACGACCAGAACATCCATGTTCCAATCCAGTTCGTTACCGCGAATTACCTCATCGAACTAGGCGCGACACCCGCGTACGGCCGTCTTCTGGATGCCTCACACGACGAAGCGCCCGGGGCCGAGCCGGTTGTGGTGCTGGAATACGGATTCTGGGAGAGCCGGTTCGGCGCCAATCCCAACCTCGTTGGCAAGACCATTCGCCTGAACGGACGGCCTTTCACCGTGGCTGGTGTGGCGCCACGTGATTTCACCGGGTTGGAGGTGGGCAAAACGGCGGCGTGGATTCCGATCACTCAACATCCGTACGCCTTTCCCGGCAGCACCGTTCTCAGCAGTCACGCCCAGAGTCCGATGCAGTTCTTTGGGCGGCTGAAGCCGGGCGTCAGCCCGCGGGATGCGGAAGATCGATCGAGGCCGCTGGCTGCCGCCCTCCGCGAACAGCAACCCGAGCACGTCTGGAAGGATGAATGGCTGATGAGCCGTCCGGCCGGCTACCTGGGGCAAGTCAACGAGAAGACCGCGCCGGTCCTCTCGTTGATTTCGGTGTTCTGCCTGCTGTTGTTGATGGCCTCTTGCGCGAGTCTGGGCAACTTGATGCTGGCGCGCGCAGCGGCACGCGAGCAGGAGATTTCGGTACGTGCTTCGCTGGGAGCGGGTCGCGCCCGGCTGGTCCGCCAACTGCTGACCGAAAGTCTGCTGCTTGGATTGCTCGGGACCGCCGCCGGCCTTCTGCTGAGCGTGTGGGCCGCCAAGGCGCTCCTGGTGATTACGGATGCGCCCCGCTTCCTCAATCCGGGAGTGGATTATCGCGTCCTGCTTTTCGCGTTGCTGATGGCCACCCTGGCCACCATGTTCTTCGGACTAACGCCGGCGCTGCAAGCGCTGCGGCCGCAGAAGTCCAAGACGCGGGCGCGGAACGTCCTGGTGACCTGCCAGGTCGCCGCCGGTTGCCTTTTCCTGGTGGTAGCCAGCCTGTTCTTGCGCGGCCTGGAACGCGCTCTGAATCTTTCGCCGGGTTTTGAGTACCAGCAGGTGATCACCATCGACCCCGGCCTTTCCGCCAACGGGTTCGAACCCGCGGCCGCGCTGGCCTACTGGAACCAGATGGCCGCCCGCGTCCAGCAGGTGTCCGGAGTCGAGAGGGTGGCGATCGTAAGTCTGCCGCCGCTCGGGAACTTCCGCAGCACGTCCCGTCTGCCGAACGGCTACGAATCGGTGAACTATGAGATCGAGCCGGACTATTTTGCGGCACTCTCCATTCCCCTCTTGCGGGGCCGCAATTTTCGGCCGGGTGAAAGAGACGTGGCCATCGTCAGCGAGTCTTTGGCGCGAATCGTTTGGCCCGGCGAAGACCCGCTGGGCAAGGCCTACAGGCAAAAGACCGTCGTGGGAGTGGTGGGCAACGCGCGGACCGTTACTTTGAGCGATCCAGCGACCGTGGAAGTCTATTTTCCGATCGAGCCGAGAACGCTGGCGCAATCGGTAATGGTCGTGCGCGTCAGAGCGAACCCGGAAAGCATGGTGGACTCGCTGGTTCCGGTAGCCCGGTCGATTGACCCCCGCGTTTCGACCGCAGTGACGGCGGTGAAAGATTCTTACGCCGCCCGGCTGCAGGACCCTCGGCGCGCGGCAATGATCTTGCTGGCTCTAGGCGTGACCGCGCTGGCGCTGGCCGCTGTTGGTTTGGCCGGGCTGGTTTCCTTCACCGTCACGCAGCGCACGCGGGAAATCGGCATCCGCATGGCGTTGGGCGCGCGGTCCGGGCATGTGTTGACTACCATCCTTCGGCAGTTTCGCTGGCCGGTGCTGACTGGACTAGGCCTGGGAATGGCCGGCGCGGCGCTGCTCTCGATGGCCTTGCGCGGAGAGCTTTATGGCCTCAGCAATCTCGATCCGATCAGCTACGCCGTCGCCGCAGTGCTGTTTGTGGCCGTGGTGGCCCTGTCCGCGCTGGGTCCGGCGCGCCGCGCGCTCAAAGTGGATCCCATGATCGCGCTGCGTTACGAATAGTCCGCCGGTAATCCATGGTCAAATAGAGGGGTGCTGGGCGTGTACGTCAGTATCCCGTTCTGCAAGTTCAAGTGCACTTACTGCAACTTCGCCTCGGGTGTGTTTCCGCAGGCTGAGCTTGACCGCTACCTCGCGGCGCTGGAACGCGAGATCCGGCGATTTTCCGGACACGCCGACACCGTGTACTTCGGAGGCGGCACGCCGAGTCTGCTCGCTCCGGCGCAGTGGGATCGGCTCTTGGTCGCCATGCGTCAGCAATTTCAGATCAGCGTTGACGCCGAGATCACCCTGGAGGCCGCGCCGGGAGGGTTCGATCAGCCGCGCGTGGCGGCCTGGGTCCAGAGCGGAGTGAATCGTGTCAGCCTGGGTGTCCAATCGTTTGTCGAACGCGAGTTGCGGCCGGTGGGGCGTCCGCACACGGCCGAAGACGTTGCGCGCGATCTGGATCTGCTGCGGGGTGAAGGCATCAGCGATATTGGCATTGATCTGATTGCCGGGCTGCCGTATCAAACGCCCGAAAGCTGGGAAGAGTCGCTCGACTGGCTGGACCGGCTCAAGCCCACGCACGTTTCCGTCTACATCCTTGAGGTCGACGAAGACAGCAACTTAGGCGCCGAGTCGCTGGCGGGAGGCGCTCGCTATTCGGCGACGCACCTGCCGGATGACGACACCACCGCGGATCTTTACACACGCGCGCGCGAGAGGCTGGCGGAGTTGGGGCTCGCGCAGTATGAAATCTCGAACTTTGCGCAACCGGGCCGCGAGTCGAGACACAACCGCAAATACTGGAACTGCGAACCCTACCTTGGCTTTGGCGTGGACGCGCATTCCTACGACGGAACGGAGCGCCGCGGAAACGTGGACACGATCGAGGAATATGTCGCCCGGTTGGAACGCGGCGATTCGCCGGTCGCCATGCGCGAGTCAGTAGACGAACGCCGCCGCACCGAAGAACGTCTTTTCCTGGGTCTGCGGCAAACCGCCGGCGTCAGCGTCAGCTCCGCCGACCAGCAGCGTTTCGGCGGCGAAATCGCCCACTTGGCCGCAGCCGGGCTGGTAGAATCCTCTTCTGGGCGCCTGCGGCTGACCCCGCGCGGGTTGCTGCTGTCGAACGAGGTTTTTGAAAAGTTCGTTTAGCCACCGAGACACGGAGGGCACCGAGTCCGGAACAAGAATTCTTCCCTCGGTGTTCTCGGCGCCTCGGTGGCTAAGAATCACAAAGGATCTCGAATCATGCCGGAAATCATTGATCTGCGAAGTGACACCGTAACCAAGCCCAGTGCGGAAATGCGCCGGGCCATGGCCGAGGCCGAAGTGGGCGACGATGTGTATCTCGAAGATCCCACCGTCAACAGGCTCCAGGAGCGGGCCGCGGAAATCTTCGGACGCGAAGCTGCGTTATTCCTGCCAACCGGCAGCATGGGCAACCAGATCGCCATCAAGCTGCACACACACCACGGCCAGGAAGTGATCT
>CAYPHP010000054.1:0-6128 GCA_964410045.1 uncultured Acidobacteriota bacterium
CCCGCCGATACTCGACCACGACCGCGTCCGACCCCGCACACTCGCCGCCGTTGCCTTGACCGCCGCTCCGATCTGCGCCCAGATTACCCGCGCGGACGCGCAGTTCGCCGGCTTGTCGGCGCGAACCCGTTTGATGGCTTATCAACAGGGCGGCGGAGATATCAGCCGCGTCAGTCCGCTGATGGCCGAGGCTGCCAAAGCCGCCGCCACAGATCCTGTGGCTGCCTATCGCGCCTACACCCGCGCCACCGAGGTGATGTCGGAACGCGGATGGACGCCCGCCGCCGAGTTGACCACAGGACTCGATTTCTCGATCAGCGCCAAAGTCGTCGGGCCGGGCGATTCGCTGGAGGCGCGAGCCGTGTTCCTCTTCGATGCGCCGCCCGCAGCCGATGGTCCGTATCGCCTGGATCTCGAAATCCTGAAGACGGACGGGACCAAGGGAGCAGCGGTGGAACCGGGCATCCTGCTCGGAGACGTGCGCGGCAAACGCAACGGTGAAATGGCCGGCCTGGTGTTTGATCCCTCCAAACTCGTCTCGCCGGGGCTTCACACTCTGCGCGGTACATTGAAAGATGGCCGTGGGAACACCTTTTTTCAGTACTTCCGGACATTCGTCCTGATTGCCGACTTGGCCAAGCGGATGGCGGCGATCGAGAAGACGCTGGAACTGCTTCCGGAACAAACGACCGCCGCCGCGGCGACCGCACGTTATGTGATGGAAACAGTCAAACTGGCGCAGCGCGGTTATCTGGCAGGCGGTTTTCAGAGTCTGTGCGGCTACCTGCACACCGCCTATCGCATCCGCGGCCTGGCTCTGGGTGAAGCCATGGATCTGAATACCGAACTGGAGCGAGCCTCCAATCTCGCGGCATCTCTGCAGGCAGGCCGCAATCCGCTGGACGGAGTGCGCGGATCACTGCGCCTGGCTTACCGCTCGAGTTTCGACGGGAAGCTGGTTCCCTACCGGATCTTCCTGCCGTCAACATACATCGCGGCCAAGAAGTATCCGCTGGTGGTGCTGTTGCATGGCGCGGGCGGCGATGAAAACAACTTCATCGACAGCTACCAAGGAATGTGGCCGAAGCTCGCCGAGCAGCGTGGCTACCTGCTGGCGTCGGTAAACGGCCGCGGCCCAACGAGCGGATACGCCAAGGCGAATGGCGCGGAACAGGACGTGCTCGACGTGCTCGACCTGATGCGCAAGAACTACAGCGTCGATCCCGCGCGGGTCTACATGGCCGGGCACTCCATGGGCGCGGCCGGGACCTGGCGGATCGGCCTGGAGTATCGCAACCGGTTCGCGGCGCTGGCGCCCATCGCCGGATCGAACGCCTCGCCTGTTCTGGAAACTGCGCTGTCTACCGGCGCAAAGATCCCCATCTTCATCGTGGCCGGCGCCAAAGATGCCTTGGTGCCGGTGGCCGGCTGCCGTGCCGCGGCCGAGATGACCAAAGCCAAGAGCTTCCCGACCAAATATCTGGAGTATCCCGACGGCGATCACCTCTCAGTGGCGATCACCTCGGTGCCTGAAATCTTCGACTGGTTCGACGGTTTGCGCCGCTGACGGCTATTTTTTCTTAAGCGCCTTCTTGATCAGACCGGCGGCGGCCTTGGCGTCGGCCGGATTGGCGAATCCAATCACCGCCGAATACTTGCGGCCAACCACCTGGGCGACCAGGAAGTCCAGGTTGATCCCGGCGGACGCGAGGGCTTGGGCCGTGGCGTGCCCGGTCCCGGCCTTGTTGTCGCCCTGCACCAGCAAGGCCGGCATCGGGGACGCTGTGAGTCCCAAGGCCTGCGCCGCAGCAGCGGATTTCTTGCCGGTCACGGGATAGAGTTCGATCGCCGCTCGCGCGGGATTCCCGGGATACCGGTATCCCATGACTACCTGCAAGTCCGCGCCCGCCGCGGCCATGGGCCGCAAAGTCGCGGCCAGCTCACCCGGCTGATCAACTACTTCCTTCCGCCAGATGGTGATCGGTTTCACGCTGATGGACATGACAACCTCCTCTCGGGCTGATGCTGGGCCTATTATGCGCCTGAATTCGTGTGAGGACACGACATTGCGTCTTCTCTGCGTTGGTTCTGCGAACTCTGCGCCTCGGCGGTGAGAAACACCTTTTCATCATCCTGCTAGGGCACTCGTCGAACGGGAGGGACTCTCCACTTCCGGGCGAGCGCCTCTTCCTTGGGCCAGTACAGCCGCATGATCAAGTTGAAATCGTCCTTGGGTGCGGGCAGCCAGTTGGCTTCTTTCCCCTGCGGCGGCTCGTTCTGGATGTAAATGTCCAGCGAGCCGTCTGCGTTCAGCACCAGCGGATCGCGATCGCCGATCGCGTAACGGCCGATCGGGTTGGGCACAAAGAAGTGGTCCGCGCCGTACAGCGTCAGCGACCAGAACGCTCGCACCGGCGGCACCTGCCCTTTGTCGAAGTGTAGAACATACCGATTGGCGCCACTGAGCTTTTGACCGTCGCCATCGAGTTCGGTGAATGGGTAGAGGGCATCAGCCACCAGGTTGGCGCCCAGACCAGCATAGGCGGTCCGCGCTCGGCGCTCGTACTCGTTCCCGTACGTTCCCACCTTGCGATCAATGCGCCAGCCGTTCTCCAATTGGCCGTGGCGCGCGAATCCGCCGCGAAGACTCTCTTGCGCAGCCTTCACAGCCCGATCCAGATCCGGACCGGCCGCAGCGTTGACCTTCTTGACCATCGAAGTATCTGCGGCGGCGGGCGGGTTGTCGATCATCAGCGCCTTCAGCCGCGCGAAGAAAGTCGCCGCATCCATCTGCATTACTTGCTGGGGCGGCGGCGTACGCATGTCCACCGAGGGATCCGGGTGGCTTGCCGGCGGCTGGTACGGTTTGCCGCGCGCGCTCAACGGCGTCAGTTGAAATTGATCCTGCAACGCGCGGACCGCCGCGTAGTCCGTCTTGCCGTTGGTTTGAATGCGTCCCAGGATCCACACCATGTTGGTCGGCGAACGATAAATGGTCGCGTCCTTCGGCAGCGCGCCCTTCCAGCCCGGTCCGGCAAAAACGAAATCGCCGGCCTTGGCCCCGGTGGTCCGCGTGCCTGGCGCAGCGAACGTGTTGGTCCAGGCATCCATCGCCTGCATCAGGTAATACCGGCCGCCACTGTCCGGAACGTGCAGGATCATGGGCTCGGCTGCGAGATCCAGCCAGGCGATGGAATACAGCGTATCGGCGTTGGGGCTGACCACATTGCGAGACGACGGCTCCGGAAAGGCCCGCGTATGGAACAGCCGGTTCACGCCGGTCCCCGGCAGATTCGTCATCCGCCGTTTGGTCACGTCCATCAGCACCAGCGGGAAACCGTAGACGTAGGCATCGACGGCCGCTTGGAAGGCCGTTTGCGAAACAACCCGCCCCGGGGCAGCCAGCAAGACGCAGGCGATTGCCGCGATGATCTTACTTGCTGGCGAGACCATAGACGTGTTTCAGCGTGCGGTAGACCAGCATCTTGCCCGAGACCGCGGGCGAGGCCATGGTCACTTCGGTCATCTTGTTGGTGGCCAGCAGCTCAAATTGCGGACCGGCCTTGACCACGTAAACGTCACCGTCTTCGGCCGCGAAGTAAACGCGCCCGCCGGCGGCTACGGGTGACGATGTGAAATACCCGCCTTTCCCAAGCCGTTCCTGATACAGCCGCTCGCCGGTCGATGCGCGATAACAGGTCATCACGCCGTTACCGGCACAGGTGTACAGATAATCGTCGTAGACAACCGGCGTCGGCAGGTAAGGCGCGCCCTTCTGCGTGCTCCAGGCAATCTGGTCACTCGAGGTGGCATCTTTGGCTAAAGTGATGTCGCCGCGCGCGCCCGGGCGAATCGCATACATCGGCTGGATGAAGCGCCAATAGCCGCTAAAGACAAAGATCAAGCCCTTCGCGACAAACGGCGTGGGCACGGAGATCATCGACGTGCCCTTCAGCTTCCATAGTTCCTTCCCGGTCATGGGATCGTACCCGCGGATGTGTTCGGCTCCGTTGGTGATCAACTCCGCTCCAGTGGCCCCCTCGTAGATTCCGGGCGTGGACCAGGAGGGGATGTTTTCGCGCGCGGTCCGCCACATTTCCTTGCCGGTGTCGAGGTTGAACGCCGCCAGGAAGCTGCCCTTCTGCTGGTCGCACTGGACGATGGCCAGATTCTTATAGATGATCGGCGAGCTGGCGTCGCCCCACTTGTAATCCGGCACGTCAAACGCTCCCTGGTCCAGCGGCCCGAGGTCCTGTTTCCAGAGTTGCTTGCCCTCAAGATCGAAAGCGAAGAGCCCGGCGGATCCGTAGAACGCTACCACGCGCTTGCCGTCGGTAGCCGGTGTGGCCGCGGCGTAGCTGTTGTGCGGATGGCGCGCCACGCGCGGCGCTTGATCCAGGGCGAGCTTGTCCCAAATGATCCTGCCGGTCTTCTTGTCCAACGAGATCAGGCGATACTGATGGCGCGAGGTGTCGGTGCGCTCGTCCAGCTTGCCGACCAGCGGATATTGGAAAACCGTTTCTCCCTGGCTGCTGACGGCGGTGGCCAGGTAGATGCGCTCGCCCCAAATCACCGGACTCGAATGCGACAGGCCGGCGACCGGCGTCTTCCACGCCACGTTCACGCCTTTCTCCACGTCCCAGGTCGTAGGCGGATCGGCGTTTTCGGCGACACCGGAGGCGCGCAACCCGCGGAATGAAGGCCAATTCTGAGCCAGCGCCGTGAGCGCGAGCAAGAGCATACAAAGAACGCGAAAGGGAATCCCAGTCATAGGTAACGCGAGTATAGCTCAGTCCCGGGACGAGCCGCGACCGTTGGGGAGCGGTGGTATGCTGTGCTCGCTTTCCTTGGAGGTCTCATGCGATTCCTGCTCCTGAGCTTGTTGGCTCTTCCTTTGGCGGCGCAGACATTTCATCCTGATCTCTACGCCGGACTGCGCTGGCGGATGATCGGGCCGTTCCGCGGCGGACGGACCGTGGCCGTGGACGGCATTCCTACTCAGCCCAACGTCTTCTACGTCGCCGTCAACAACGGCGGCGTGTGGAAGACCGACGACGCCGGACGCACTTGGAATCCCATCTTCGACGACCAGCCCACAGGCTCGATTGGCGCGCTGGCCATCGCTCCGTCCGACCCCAAGATCATTTACGTCGGCTCCGGCGAAGGTTTGCAGCGCCCTGACCTTTCCACAGGTGACGGCATGTACAAATCCACCGACGCGGGGAAGACCTGGGAGCATCAAGGCCTGCGCGACGCGCAGCAGATTGGCGCGATCCTGGTGGACCCGCGCGATCCGAATCGCGTCTACGTCGCTGCGCTCGGCCATCCTTACGGTCCGAATCAGGAGCGCGGCGTGTTTCGTTCCACCGACGGCGGGAAGAACTACAACAAGGTCCTCTATAAGGACGAAGACACCGGGGCCATCGCCCTGGCCTTTGATCCCTCGAACGCGCGCACGATTTACGCCGTGATGTGGGCGGCGCGCCAGGGACCATGGGAAAACGGCGCGTGGTCCGGCCCGGGCAGCGGATTGTTCAAGTCCACCGACGGCGGCGACACCTGGCGAAAGCTCGCGAACGGTCTGCCGACCTTCGAGCAAGGACTTGGCCGCATCGGTATCGGCATTGCTCCCAGCGATCCGCGGCGAATCTATCTCACCGTGGAAGCGCCGCGTCTCGGCGGCATCTATCGTTCCGACGATGCGGGAGAATCGTTTCGCCGGACGAATTCGGAAAACCGCGTCTTCGGACGCGCCAGCGACTTCGCCGAGGTCAAGGTCCACCCCAAGAATCCAGACATCGTTTTCTCCGCCAACATTGCCGCATACCGCTCGACGGACGGCGGCAAGACGTTCACCGCGATCAAGGGCGCTCCCGGCGGCGATGATTACCACACCATCTGGATCAACCCGCTGAATCCGGAGATCATGCTGTTTGCCGCGGATCAGGGGGCGGTCGTGACGGTGAACGGCGGGCGCACTTGGAGTTCCTGGTACAACCAGCCGACTGCGCAGTTCTACCACGTGATTACCGACAACCGTTTCCCCTACTGGGTCTACGGCGGACAGCAGGAGAGCGGATCGGCGGGCGTGGTCAGCCGTGGCGACAACGGCGCCATCACCTTCCGCG
>CAYPHP010000054.1:6138-11908 GCA_964410045.1 uncultured Acidobacteriota bacterium
GTGGGCGTGGAAGAGTACGGCTACGTCGCGCCCGATCCGCTGAATCCGAACATCATCTACGGTGGAAAGATCAGTCGCTATGACTGGGCCACCGGCCAGGTCCAAAACGTCGCGCCGGAAGCGGTGCGCAGCGGCAAGTATCGATTCCTGCGCACCGCTCCCGTGCTGTTTTCTCCGGTGGATCCGCGCATTCTCTACCTTGGCGCCAACGTCTTGTTCAAGACCACCAGCGGCGGGCATTCGTGGGACATCATCAGTCCTGACCTCAGCCGCGAGAAGCCGGATGTGCCGGAAAGCATCGGCGTCTATCGCACGCCCGATATGGCAAGCCAGCCGCGGCGCGGTGTGATCTACACGGTTGCGCCATCGTACAAAGATGTGAACACCATCTGGGCCGGGACCGACGACGGCTTGATCCACGTCACGCGCGACGGCGGTAAGAACTGGAAGAACGTAACTCCGCCGGAGATCACTTCCTGGAGCAAGATCTCGGTGATGGATGCCGGGCGCTTCGATCCGGAAACTGCTTATGCCGCGGTGAATCGCATCCGGCTGGACGACCAACGCCCGCACATCTACCGCACTCACGACGGCGGCAAGACCTGGAAGGCAATTGTGCGTGGACTGCCGGCTGGGCCGGTGAACGCGGTCCGCGAAGATCCGGTGCGTCGCGGGCTGCTGTTCTGCGGGACGGAGACCGCCGCTTACGTTTCCTTCAATGACGGCGACGACTGGCAGCCGCTGCGCATGAACATGCCGGCCATCTCCATCCGCGACCTGGTAGTCCACAACGACGATGTGGTCGTGGGCACACACGGACGCGGATTCTGGATCCTCGACGACATCTCACCCCTGCGCCAATTGCAGACACAGGCGGCGGCAGCGGACTCGCACCTGTTCCGTCCGCAGGTCGCCTGGCGCGTCCGGCGCAATGTGAACACCGATACGCCGCTGCCGCCGGACGAACCTGTGGGCCAGAATCCGCCGGACGGCGCGATCATCTACTTCAAGCTTAAGTCGGCCGCGTCAAGCCCGGTCACGCTGGAGATTCTCGATTCGAGCGGCAAGTTGGTTCGGCGCTACTCCAGCGCCGACAAGCCCGATCCCATTGAGGACGACCTGGCCCTCCCCACGTACTGGATCCGCCCGCCGCGCATTCTGCCCGCACACGCCGGGATGCATCGCTTCGTTTGGGATCTGCACTATCCACCACCCGCAGTTCTTCGTTTCACCTATCCGATCTCCGCAATCTACGGCGACACACCGCGATATCCGCTCGGTCCTTCGGTGCCGCCGGGAGAGTACACCGTCAGACTCACGGTGAACGGCCGGACTCAGTCGCAGCCGCTGACCGTGAAGATGGATCCGCGCGTGAAGACTCCCGCGTCCGCGCTGGCGCAACAGTTCGAGTTATCGAGCAAAGTCTACGAAATGATCCGCCAGGACTTTGACGCGCTGCAGCAGGTCCGGGATCTGCGCGCACAACTCAGAGCACTCGCCTCGGGTCCCGTAGCACAGGCTGCGAGCGAACTTGACCGCAAGGCGGGAGCGCTCGAAGGCAGCGGCGGCTTCGGCCGCGGTGGTGGGGGCGGTCGCGGCGCAGGGGGCGATACAGATTTCACACGGCTGAACGGCGAACTCGCTTCACTGCTCGGCGTGCTTCAAGGCGCCGACGCCACGCCGACTCTGGCGGCGGTGGAAGGCGTCGGGTTGCTCCAGCGGCAGTTGGATGATCAACTATCGCGCTGGCGTACTTTACAGAGCCAGGATGTGGCTGCGCTCAACCAGCAACTTCAAAAAGCGGGGCTACCGCTCTTGAAGTAGGGCTACGGCGGGACGGTCGCCAGGACCTTGCGATCGGCGTCGCGCAAGGTGAGGATCAAGTCTCCCGCGCCGGTGGCGCCGTACGTAGACCGGCCGTAGAGTTTCATGGTCACATCTTGGGTCTCGGGAACGTAGAACGCGCCAAAGCCCACGTTGCCCGGGCCCAGATAGCCTCCCGTGTTCACTCCACCGACGAAGAAGTCCGCCGCCAAGCCCAACTGAAAATTGAAAGGCGCGGGGCCAGAACTATAGACCTCCACTACATAGAAGCCGGCGTCCAGCGAGCGGCTGAGCGTCAGCGGCGGAATACCCATCACCGGATCTCCGATGGGACGCCGGCCGCTGTCCAGGAATCGCAGGGTCATCAGTGTTCCCGGCGAGACTTGCGCATTGAGCGTAGCGGTGACGGTTTGCGTTCCGGAAAGCAGGAAAGCGCCAAATCCTGGATTGGCGGCGGCCGGTGAGACGCCACCGCCAAGGTTGAAACCTCCGGCGGCCTGTCCCAGGGACGTGATCACTTCCATGCCCCAGAACCCACCGAGCGCTTGCGGACCCAGCGTGGCTTCCAGGATGTAGAACCCAGGGGCAAGGTTGCGTACCAGTCGAGGCTCGAACGATGTTGGGCTAACGCTGCCCGGCGCTCCGGATTGCGTAACCGTGAAGGTCAGCCCGGCGACCGTAATCGTGCCGGTCCGGCCGCTTGAGCTGGTGTTGGCGGTGAAGCTGTAGAACACCGCTCCATTGCCCTTGCTCGAAGGGCTGGACGTCAATACGATCCAGGTCGCATTGCTGATGGCCGGCCAAGTGCAGTCGTCGGAGGTGAAGACTTCAAAGCCGCCCGTGCCGCCACTGGAGTTGTAGGACCGGCTGGATGGCGTCAGGGAATAGAAACAGGTCCCTCCGCCGCTGGTGATCGTAAACCGCTGCGCATCCGGCAGCGCCGCCGCTGACGCCGAGATGGCCACCGTGACCATCGCTTCACCCCGCGAAGCGATGTCACTTTCCGGAATGACGGCCTGCAGTTGGGTGCTGCTGACGAAAGTCGTCGGCCGGTTGTCGCCGTTCCAGCGGATCACAGCGCCGTTCACGAAGCCAAAGCCCGTCGCCGTGAGAGTGAAGCTGGGGCCGCCGGCCGCGGCCGTAGTGGGGGAAATCGAGGACAGCGTCGGCACGGCCGGCGTGATCGTGAGGGTCGAGGCGCTGGAGAGCCCGCCGCCCGGAATCGGCGAGAACACGGTCACCGTCGCGGCGCCGGGCGCGGCCAGGTCGCGGGCGGAAATCAATGCCCTCAGCGTTGTGCTGCTGACATAGATCGTAAGGCGATAGTCGCCGTTCCAGCGGACCATCGAATCCGGTTTGAAGTTGGTTCCGTATGCTTCCAACGTGAAGGCCGCGCTCCCGACGGTGACGTTGTTCCGGGAGAGGGAAGTCAGCGACGGCACTGGATTGATCCCCGGAGCGTCGGGCACCGGACTGGAGCGGATGGGCAGATATTCCAGCAAGCCGAGGCTGGGGTCGTCGCGTCCGTCGAAAATCTTGGCATCGATCGCCGTCGTATCGGTGGTCCCCCACCAGGTGTTGTCGCCCTTCTTATTGCTTACGCCGGTGACCTTGACGTTATAGGTCGCGTTCCCAAAGATGTTGTTCCCAAAAGCCGTTTCGACGGCTGCGCCTGACGGCCCTAACACCACGCCGACGTCATTCCCGGTGATCGTATTCCTGTTGACGATTCGCTGTCCGGAGATCCCGGTGCCGTTCCCGGATATGCGGCTATCCTGGACCGAGCCACCGCTGCCGGTCGCCACTAGGTTGCCCTCAAAAATACAGCTGAGTATGCTGCCCCCCAACAGACCAGACGTATTGTTGCGAAACACCGAGTTGTAGACGCGAAGCGCCGCGGCGATGGCAACTTGGTTGTTCTCAAATGTCGAGTTCCCGACCATCAATATCGCCCTCAGAGCCGTCGCATTGTTCCTGAATGTGGAATCGAGGATGCTGGTCGGCTCCGGGAATGATTCCCCTTGGAAGGCGACAGAGGCAAAAGAGAAGTCGGCAAACGCGATGTCGGCATTTCCGCCCAAGCCTGTCGCCACGGCTATCCCGTCCCACAACTGCGGCGGATTCACTGAATTGAAAGTGATGCGGTCATCAGGCCGACCCAGAGCAATGAGAGTCCCCCGGATAGCCAAGCCGGTTCCCTGATTGAAACGAAGGACCACACCCGGTTCGATCGTGAGCCTCTTCCCGGGAAACAAGGTCACTGGGCAGGTCACAATGTATGGGCTCTGTGCCTTGGTCCAAGTCGTATCGTCAAACAGGCTTCCGCAGAGCGCGGTCCCGACCGTCAGAGAGCCCGTGGCCGTGAACGTGAGCGGGCTGCCAGCAAGGCTCGCGGAGGCAGCGGTTACGGTGTTGCGCGCCGCGCTCGGACCCAAAGTCAACACCGTGGAAGCTTGCCCCTGGACGTCAGTCAACGCCTGGAAAACCGACAGCGTTCCGCCGCCTGCCGTCACGGAGAAGGTGACGAGGACTCCAGGAACCGGATCGTAGTTGGCATCGGTCACTCTCACTGTGAGTGGATTGGCAAGAGCCTGCCCCACAGTGCCACTCTGATTGTTCCCCGTGAATAGAGCCAGCGTGGTAAGCGTTGCAGCGGCTCCCATGGCAACGAACACCGCAAAAACCAACGCCACCGCAACGGCCATTCGCATCACGACTTGACCTATGATCCAAGTATACGGCTATTTCAGAAGGCCGTAGAATGTCCCTGGCCATATGCAGATCACTCGACGCCAGTCGCTCGCCCTTCTCGCCGCCGTACCGGCGCTCCGCGGCGCGCAGCAATTCGATTCAAGCTGGGAGTCGTTGAAGCAGTTCCGATGCCCCGACTGGTTTCGCGACGCCAAGTTCGGGATCTGGGCGCATTGGGGACCGCAGTGTGTTCCCGAGCAGGGCGATTGGTACGCCCGCAACATGTACATCGAGGGTAGCCGCCAGTACGAACACCACGTCGCGACCTATGGCCATCCATCGAAGTTCGGGTTCAAGGATATTGTTCCGCTGTGGAAAGCCGAGCTCTTCGATCCGGAAGCCTTGGTGGCGCGATACCAGCGGGCCGGAGCGAAGTATTTCGTTGCTCTGGCCGCGCATCACGATAACTACGATTGCTGGAACTCGCGCTATCATCGCTGGAACTCCGTCGAGACCGGACCGCGCAAGGATATCGTCGGCATGTGGCGCAAGGCGGCTTTGGCCCGCGGCCTGCGCTTCGGCGTCACTGAGCATTTGGCGCGCAGTTGGAGTTGGTTCAACGTCAACAAGGGCGCCGACAAGAAGGGACCGCTCGCCGGAGTTCCCTATGACGGCAACGATCCGAAATACGCCGACTTCTACTTCGAGCCGCACGAGGAGAACGGATACCGTTACCCCAAGAATCCTCCAGACGCTTGGAAACAAGCTTGGCTGCGGCGGATCAACGATCTCGTGGATCAGTACCAGCCGGACTTGCTTTACACCGACGGCGGCATCCCCTTCGGCGAGGTCGGACGCAGCTTGATGGCCCACTTCTATCGGCAGAATCGGCAGGCGGTCTACACCATCAAGAACATGACCGATGGCGAGCACGGCGAGTATCAGGACGGCGTAGGCGTGCTGGACATGGAACGCGGCGTGGTCGAGGGAATCCACCCGGTGCCCTGGCAGACCGATACCTGCATCGGCGGCTGGTATTACCATCGCGGCATCCGGTACAAGAGCGGACGCACCGTGATCCACATGCTTGCCGACATCGTCAGCAAGAACGGCAACCTGTTGCTGAACTTTCCGCTGAGTCCGGACGGGACTCTGGATCTAGACGCGAGTGAGGTCCTGGACGACATCACCGCTTGGATGCGCGTGAACGCCGAGGCGATCCACGGCACCCGCCCCTGGAAGGTATACGGTGAAG
>CAYPHP010000055.1:0-11905 GCA_964410045.1 uncultured Acidobacteriota bacterium
TCTTCTACACGAACTTTGAAGCTTTCCGGTTGCGTCAGCAGTCCACCGCCAACCGCACGATCCTGACGGCTGCAGCTCGCCAGGGCATCTTCACCTATCAGGACGCCGCCGGAGCGACGCGCACCGCCAATCTGTTGACCATCGCCGGCGTGCCTCAGGATCCTGCCACGAAGGCGCTGCTCGACAAGGTCCCGGGCCCGGAGAAGATCAACAACTTCCGCGTCGGCGATAGTTCGGAAGCTCTGCTGCGCAATACCGCTGGGTATTCGTTCACCCTGCGCAACAACCGGACCCGCGACAACCTGAGCACCAAGCTGGACTACAACCTCTCGCCGCGCAACTCCTTCGCCGGCACCTGGCTCTGGAATCGCGACGTCCTGGACCGCACCGACCTGGCCACGGATTACTCGACTGTGCCCAAAGTGTCCAACGACGACGGCAAGCACTTGGCCTCCATCGCCTGGCGCTGGAATCCCACTCCTACCTGGACCAACGAGTTGCGCGGAGGCTTCAACTTGGCTCCCGCATCGTTCCTGACCTCAGAGGAGTTCGGAAGTTCCATCATCGCCGGGACCATTTTCTCGAATCCGCTGAACACCTTCCGCGCGCAGGGCCGGGAGACCAACACCTATTCCCTGCAGGATAACGCCAGCTTCGTGCGCGGGAAGCACCACTTCCAGTTTGGATTCCAAGGGCAGTGGATTTCCACGCGTCCCTACAACGACGCCGGCATCACCGCCACCTATACCCTGGGTATCGGCAGCGGCAACACCGGACTGACCGCGGCACAGATCCCCGGCATCCGTTCCACCGATGTGACCGGGGCCAACAACATGCTGGCCACGATGGCGGGATACCTGACCAGCTACACCCAGACCTTCAACGTCAAGGACCGCACCTCCGGCTTCGTCAGCGGTCAGACCAATATGCGCAACTGGACCCTGAACAACTACGCCGGGTACCTCCAGGACAACTGGAAGGTCCGTCCGGGCTGGACCCTGAACCTGGGCGTCCGCTACGAGCTGTACAGTCCTGTGGACGAGGCCAATGCCCTGGTCCTACTGCCGCGCTTGATCGACAACAACCCGGTCACCACGCTGCTCTCCAATGCAACGCTGGACTTTGCCGGGCGCGCTGTGGATCGGCCCTGGTACAAGTGGGATCGCAATAACTTCGCGCCTAACGTCGGTCTGGCCTGGGACGTCTTCGGAAACGGCAAGACCGCGGTGCGCTTCGGATACGGCGTCTACTTCGCCAACGACGAGACCATCCGCGCACTGGACAACAACGCCGGCACCAACGCCGGACTGCAGACCGCGGTTTCCCGGACTGGTTTGAGCGGGCGAGTGAGTGCCGGCCTTCCCGCTATTCCTACCCCTGCCTTCCAGGTGCCGCGCACCTTCGCCCAGAACTACGCCCTCAGCAGCACCTCGGCCTTCGGCCTGCCCCATCCCGACCTGGTCACGCCCTACGTGCAGCAGTGGAACGTCAGCGTACAGCAGGAATGGAAGGGGATGATCTTCGAGGCCCGCTACCTGGGCAATCACGGCACGAAGGAATACCGGGCCTTCGACTTCAACCAAGTGGTCATCCGCGAGAACGGCTTCCTGGCCGACTTCCTGCGGGCTCAGAACAACGGCAACCTGGCGCTGGCCCGCGGCGGATCCTTCGATCCTCGCTACAACCCGGCCATCCCTGGAAGCCAGCCCCTGCCGATCTTCGCCCAAATCACGAACGGTGGAAACCTGACCAACGCCACCAACATCACTCTGATCCAGCAGGGTCAAGTCGGGGCGCTGGCCTCCAACTACCAGACCGACCGCTTGAACGGCGGCATCAACTTCTACCGCAACCCCGTCGCCTTGGGCACCAACCTGGTGACCAACTACTCGAACTCCAGCTACCACGCTCTGCAAATCGACGTGCGCAGCCGGATTCGCCGCGGTCTCCAGTTCCAGGTGAATTACAACTTCTCCAAGGTCCTGGCGGACGCCGCGGGCGACGGACAAACGCGGTTCGAAGCCTTCCTGGACAACGACAATCCCAAGATCGAGCGGGCCCGCGCCCCCTTCGATCAGACCCACGCGCTCAAAGGCAACTTCATCTATTACCTGCCGATGGGCGACGGACACCGCTTCTCCAAGACCGGATTCAACCGCTTCTTGGGCGGCTGGTTTATCAGCGGGATCTCCACTTGGCTCTCCGGCGAGCCGTTCTCGATCCTCTCTCAGCGCTCCACTGTCAATCGCAGCGGCCGTTCCGACGTCAACACCGCCACCACCAACCTGACCATGAGCCAACTCGCGGACGTGGTGAAGTTCCGGATGACCGGCAACGGGCCGTACGTCATGTCGGCTTCGGCGATCGGCACGGATGGACGCGCGGTGGCTCCCGACGGAACGGCGCCGTTTGGCGGTCAAGTCTTCTTCCATCCCGCCGCCGGCACGCTGGGCGCGCTCCAGCGCCGCGCGTTCGACGGGCCCCGGGCCTTCAACATGGACTTCTCCCTCGGCAAGGACACCAAGATCACCGAGCGGCAGTCCATCCAGATCCGCATGGAGGCGTCGAACATCTTCAACCACGCCACCTTCTCGGTGGGTGACTACGCGGTCAGTTCGACCACGTTCGGCCGGATCACCGGGACGCGCTTCGGCCGCCGCTTGATCCAGTTCAGTCTGCAGTACCGCTTCTAGCTCCCGCTACCGCCGGCCGCGGCAAGTCAACCAGACTTGCCGCAGCTGCTGCGGACCTCTCCGTCATCCACCAGCGATTGCTCTCTGCACGTGTCGCACGATATAGTGTGGAGAGACAACAATATGTCTCTGGTGGACCTGAAGCGGATCCGGGCGGCCTCCAGCGAGGTGGCCCGGGACATCAACCGGCGGATCGTCCTGAACCTGATCCGGACGCGCCAACCGCTTTCCCGCGCCGACCTGGCCCGTGTTTCCGGCCTGCAACGCAGCACCATCTCCCTGATTGTGGAAGAACTGGTCGACGAGCACTGGGTGCTCGAAGGACCCACCGGACGGCTGCCCCGGGGACGGCGTCCCACGTTCCTGCGCCTCAACGATGATCGCGTGATCATCGGCGTGGACATCCGTCCCAGCCAGACCACCGTGGCCCTGGCCGACGTCAACGGCAAGTTCACTTCGCAGCAGGCGATGCCTACGCCCGCCGATCCGGAGAAGGGTGTGCAGGGGATCATCCAGCGCATTCAAGCGATCGTGAGTTCCTGTCACGACAAGAAGATCGAAGGCATCGGCATCAGCTTGCCGGGCCGTTTCGATCACCACACTGACCGCTTGGTGTTCGCTCCCAACCTGCCCTGGCGCGATTTCGATTTACGCAATCCCATCGCCAAGGCCACCGGCCTGGAAGTGGAATTGGAAAACGCGGCGAACGCCTGCGTCCTGGCTGCGGTCTGGTTCGGAAAGATGGAGTTCACGCGCAACCTGGTGGTGGTGACGGTCTCGGAAGGCATCGGCACCGGAATCTTGATGAACGGTCAACTCGCCCGCGGGTTTCAGGATATGGCCGGAGAGTTTGGCCACGTGCCGCTGGTTCCTGACGGTCCGCTATGCGGCTGCGGCAGCCGTGGATGTTGGGAAGTGTTCGCCTCAAATCGCGCCGCCCTGCGCTACTATCACGAGTCCGAAGCCCATCATGAAGGCTTGAGTTTTCAGGACCTGATGAGCTTGGCCGACCAAGGCGACGCGCGCGCCGTCCAAGCCTTGGAAACCATGGCGCATTATCTCGGCCGGGGCATGCGGATGATCGTCGCCGGTCTGGCTCCGGAGCGCATCATGGTGATCGGCGATCTCACTCGCTCCTGGAACCGTTTCGGTCCGGTGATCGAGGCTGAGGTGCAAGCGCAGGTGCTCCCGGGCGGCCTGCCTCCGCGCGTGATTCCCGTTCACGAAGACGGCATGGCCCGGCTCCGCGGCACCGTCGCGCTGCTGCTGCAAAAGCACTTCGGCGCGGTCCACGAAGTTCCGGCCTAGTACAAATCCAACCCTGCCACCGAGGCACAGAGAACACCGAGAAAACTCAATCCCTTCGTACTCGGTGAACTCGGTGGCTGCAGAATTGGAATGGTACTAATTTACGAACGCCTGGTAGACCACATTCGAAAACTTCGGCTGGATGTCGGTGGTGTTGGGCATGGTTTGCATCATGAGGACGATCACCAAGCGGCCGGCGCGGTCCACCTGGTAGGTGGTTCCGTACGCGCCGCCCCAGCCGAACGCGCCCACCCCGGCCATGCCGCTGGCGCCGTAACGGTCCACGGTCTGGAAGCCAAAGCCGAAGCCGAGCCCAGTGCTTGAGTGCAGCGTTCCGACCTGATTGGTGGTCATCAGATCCACGGTTCGCGACGACAGCACGCGCACGCCGTCCAGCGCGCCGCCCTTGCGGATCATCTCCAGAAATCGCGCGTAGTCGCGGGCCGTCGACAGTAGCCCTGCGCCTCCGGCGAAGCTCTTCTTCGGACCGTCCACGTAGTGACCTTGCCCTCTGGACCCGTCCACCGCGCGCACGATGGTCCCGTCCGGGCCGCTGGCGTAGACCGTAGCCAGGCGGTCACGCTGCGCGGCGGGCAGAAAGAACTGGGTGTCCTTCAGACCGAGCGGAGCGGTGATGCGCGTACGGATGAACTGATCGAGCGGCATGCCCGAGGCCTTCTCGACCACGCAGCCCAGGATGTCGGTGTTGTAGCCGTAGACGTAGGATTCTCCCGGTTGGGCCAGGAAGGGCAGCGTTCCCAGGCGCTCCATGGTCTCGCAGATGAGCTCTTCCTTGTCGGCGGTGTACCAGCCGCGTCCGGCCGCCGGTCCCAGCCCCTTGGGCTCGTAGGTTGAGGCGAGCAGCGCGTCGGTGCCGTAGGAAATGCCGGCCGTGTGCGTCAGCAGATCGCGGATGTTGATCGCGCGCCTGGCCGGAACCGTGCTGAAGCCGGTGTCGCTCTTCACCGCCACGGTGGTCTTGGCGAACGAACGAATGAAGTTGCTGACCGGCTCGGTAATCCCGATCTTGCCTTCCTCCACTAGTGCCAGCACCGCCGCGCTGGTAAGGGCCTTGGTCTGGGAGGCGATGCGGAAAATGGTATCGGTGGTCATCTTGCGGCCGGATTCTTTGTCGCGCCAGCCGACGGCGCGTTCATAGACGGGCTTGCCGTCGCGGAGCACCAGGGCCACCGCCCCGGCGATCTTGTTCTCGTCCACGTATTTCTGGAGCAGGCGGTCGATCCGCTGAACGCGCTCCGCGGAGATCGCGGGAGCCGCGGCTTTCGGAGCTTGCGCGCAGACACTAAGGCAGACGAGGAGGATCGTTAAGAGCAGTTTCATGGCGTCATTCTTTCACCACCAAGACACCAAGAGCACAAAGAAATGATCTTTGTGCTCTTGGGCCTTTGTGGCCTAGAAAGTCACTCTGGCGGCAAAGAAGGCCTGGCGCTCGCCGCCGGTCCCGCTTCCGCGTCCAGCGGTGTTCAGCGTGGAGGTGATCACCCCGAAGGTGGCGGTGTTGGTGACGTCAGTACCCGGATTGTTGTAATGCGGCGTGTTGGTCACGCCGAACATCTCCGCGCGGATCTGGAACTTGATCCGTTCGGTGATCCGGAAGTCGCGGAAGATGCTGGCATCCAGGTTGAAGAATCCCGGTCCGCGGACGATGTTGCGTCCGCTGGAACCGAAGCGGACCTGATTGGAAGGAACCGCGGCGAAGGCCGTGGGGTCGAAATAGTGGCAGGAAAGATCGGTGGGCGCGCAGCTTACGCTGGCCCCGGTGACCGGCGCAGGCCCCACCCCGCCGATGATCCGGACCGGTCCGACTTGATCGGCCGTTTGCTGGTTGCCCGGAGCGTTGAGTCCGGCTCCGCCACCGGTGATGGTGAACGGCGTGCCGCTGAGGCGGCTCAGCAGCCAGTTGACCTGCCAGCCGCCGAGGATGTGCCCCAAAACGCCGCTCTTGGCCCAGCGCTGCTTCGGCCCGAACGGCAGCTCATAGATGCCATAGAACGACAGGTTGTGGGTACGGTCGTAAGTAGCCAGCGCGTTGTTGCGGCTCTTGTAGGCGGGGTAGGGCCAGAAGAGGAAACCGCCCTGTCCGCCGAAGAAGGTGGACTCTTCCTCGTTGTCCGTCCAGTTGAGCGCGCGGGAGAAGGTGTAGACCAGGCCGATCGCGGAAGCGCCGTGCAGACGCCAGGTGGTCTTGGTCTGCAGAGCGTTGTACCAGCTCGGTCCGTCAGGACAGAAGCAGTTGACGTTGCCCCAGTTCTTGTTGGCCACCGGGAACAGCGGGCGTCCGGACTCGCCGCCGCCGACCGGCGCGGCATTGATGTTCTCGTTCGTGAGCAGGCGCACGCCGTGATTGCCGACGTAGGCGATCTCGGACACCAGCTTCTTGGTGAACTCGCGCTGGATGGTGAAGTTGTAGGAGTGGATATGCCCCCGGTTGAACTCAAAAGGAATCACGTTGCCGGGTTGTACGCCGCTCGGGACGGGGATCGATCCCGAGGTGATGTCGGGCACCGCTACGGAGGGAATCCCTGTGATCAGGCCGGGATAAGGGGCCAGCGTCCGGCCGGTCAAGCTGGCGGCTGGCTGATAGGTCGAGGCGCCCAGAGTGTCCGAGTTGGTGGTGGCCGGATAGTTGTTGCGGAAGAAGCGCCAGTTGTTGCTGTCGGCGCTCATCCCGTAGCCGACGCGGATCACCGTCTTGTCTCCCCAACGGTAGGCGGCGCCGATGCGCGGGAGCAACTTGCCCAGGCCCACATCCACGCCGTTGTCGAGCGGCGTGCTGCCATACCCGCCAATCAGCGTGTTGCCCGTCTTGGGATTGAACAGCTTCACTCCGCCGTGATCGGCGGTAGCCATCGGGTAATACTCCCAACGCAGGCCATAGTTCACCGTTAGCTTGGGAGTTACCTGCCAGGTGTCTTTGGCATACATCGACCAGGTCTTCCAGCGCAGGGCGTTCGGATTGGCGTTCTGCACGGCTTTTCCGACCTCTTGCGGGAGGCCCAGCAGGAAGTCCGCCAGGGTGTTGGCTTGGTTGGCCGCCGGTCCTCCGTTCAGCGAAGTGATGTTCCCGTTGAAACGGAACGCGCCCCGGGGATTCTGGAAAGCGCCGCCCTGGGGCTGGAAGTGGTTAATCTGGTTGGCGGTGTATTCCACGCCAAAGCGGACCGTGTGACGCGACTTGGTCCAGCTCATGTTGGCGTTGGCCACGTACTGATTGTCGCGGAACAAGAATGGGTTGCCGGTGTCGACGTTGCCGAGTCCGTTCCAGCCTCCCGGGCCGGTAAAATTGAAGCCCGGAGTGCCCTGCGCCAAGTAGGTATCCCCATTCGTGCCGGGGATCTTCAACTCGTTCAGCCCGAAGTTGCCGAGGTCCAGATCCGGGGCGTAGGTCGCGCCCAGGCGCAGACGGGTGAATCCGGCGTTGGCGTCCATCAGCAGGGTGGGGGAGAAGATGTAATTGCCGCCCAGTCCCACGCTCTGAATGCGGGAAGGCGCCGTACCCACCTGGCCG
This sequence comes from uncultured Acidobacteriota bacterium, assembly GCA_964410045.1. Taxonomy (GTDB): domain Bacteria; phylum Acidobacteriota; class Terriglobia; order JAJPHL01; family JAJPHL01; genus CAYPHP01. Next base: position 7,531 of record CAYPHP010000055.1, read on the forward strand.
CCGCCGCTCGCGCCGCCCATCGCCGCGCCCAACGTTGGCGGGTCCACGTAAGTCGTCGGCGAAATGCTGTACCGCCCGAACATCGTCATTTTCTCGCTGGCCACCCAGTTGACTTTGGTGTCTACCGTGTTGCGGTTCATCTCGGCCGATCCGTTGGTTTGGTAGTTGCGGTTCGCCGTGACCCCGGCGTTGTTCAGAAAGTTCTTGCTCTCGATCCGGCTCAGCATCAGCTTGGCTGCCGGATCGATGCGCGCGGCCGGAATGATGTTGCCTGGAAAAGGCGTGCGGCCGGTCCCGGCGGCGACTCCGGTGTTGGGATCGAAGATGCAGCCGGCCACCGCGGTTGCCGCGCAGTTGGCTCCCGCGGGAAGGATCGCTGAGAGATTGGCGTTGCCCGCGCTGTCGAAGATACCCGCCGGATTGAACACTGTTACCGTGCGGCTGGCGAGTTGCCGCCGCTTGGTCGCCTCCCAGTCGGCGAAGAAGAACAGCCTGTTCCTCTTGATCGGTCCGCCGACCGAACCTCCGTACTGGTTCAGGATGTACTTGGCCTTGCGAACACCGGCCGGCTGGAATCGGTTCAGCGCCTTGAGCGCATTGTCGGTGTGGTATCCGAAGGCGCTGCCGTGAAACTCGTTGGTTCCCGACTTGGTCACCACGTTCACCGCGGCGCCGACCGCGTTGCCCTGTTCGGCGTCGAAGGAGTTGGTGACGATATTCACTTCCTGGATCGATTCGGTCGGCGGCACGTAGGCGGTGTTGGTCGGCAGCCACATGTAGGTGTTCTGCGCGCCGTCAATCCGGGTCAGGTTGTTCTGCCGCGACGTTCCGTTGACAAAGCCGGACAAGGGCCGCTGCGGGCTGCCGCCATCCGAGCTGTTGCCTTCGGTCACCAGGCTGAATCCGGGAACCAGCTTGTAGAGGGCCTGGTAATTCCGCCCCGCCGAAGACATGGCGGGCAGGTTGGCGAGTTCCGATTCCGCGAGACGCGCGTTGACGTCCGTGCGGTCCGTTTGCAGCGCGGTGGCTGCTGCCGTCACTTCGATGGCTTCCGCCACTTGCCCGACAGGCAGCGTCGCGTCGAAGCGCCTGACCATGTTGACTTCCACGGGCGTGCCATCTTGCACCACGCTGCGGAAGCCCGTGGCGGAAACACTGATCTTGTAGGTTCCGGGCAGCAAGCTGGTGAACAGATAAACGCCACGGTCATCGCTGGTCGTCTGTCGGACAGCGCCGGTACCGGTGTTCAGCGCTTCCACTTTTGCACCGGGGATCACCGCGCCGCTGGGATCGGTCACGGTCCCTGTGAGTGTCCCATAGAGGACCTGCGCGGTTCCCGCCGCAACGAGGAGCAACGCCAGCATCGCCGCAGCGCAGACAGAACTGCTATGTTTGCGGATTCTCATAGACTTGACCCTCCCAAGACTGGGTCGAACACGCCCTATTCGTTCGACCTGCGAACTATATATCTGTTCCTCGGCAGGCATGTCAAGCACTAAAAACTCAAGGGGTCTAAAGCGGCGATGTGAATGTGATCCAAACACAAAAGGCACAAAGACGAATCTCTGTGCCCTTTGTGTTGAAGCGGCGCTTAGAAGAATACGCGCATACCGAAGCGGAACTGCCGCTCCCCGGTGCCTTTCCCGGAGTTGCCGCTCGCGTTGTTCGGTCCGACCGTATAGCTGATGATCCCGAATTGCGAGGGATCGGAGACGTTGTTATTGCCGTCCCATTGCAGTCCCAGCGCGAAGTTCGGATGGTTGAAGATGTTCAACGCTTCCGCCCGGAACTCCAGCTTGAACCGCTCCTTGATGGCGAACGTGCGGGAGAGGCCCATGTCGGTATTGAAGAAGCTGGGCCCGCGGACGTTGTTCCGGCCGGCGTTGCCGAAGCGCTGCGGCTGGCCGGAGGGGATGTTCACTTGAGCGAAGGCCGAGGTGTCAAAGTACGGCTTGCCCGCCCCGATGTTGCCCAGCGTCTCGACCGTCGCCTTGATCTGGTCCGGGACCTGTCCGCTGGAAGCCGCATTCAAGTTGTAGGCGTTGCCCTGTTGAATGAAGACCGGCAGACCGCTCTGCGCGCCGAGCAAACCGTTCAGTTGCCAGCCACCGAGCAGGTGACTGGCGATTCCGCTGGTGGCCCAGCGTTGCCCGCGCCCGAAGGGCGCTTTCAGCACCCAGTAGGTTTGGAAGTTGTGGGGCCGGTCGTAGCCCGACGGGCCACGGTTGCGGCCGGCTTCCGGCATCCACTGGATGCGTGGGTTGGCGTCGTTGTCCGCGTAGTTCAGGTTCCTGGACCACGTATAGACCATGCCCCAAGTGTTGCCGCCCCAGCGCCGCGTCAACTGGGTCTGGAGTGAATCGTAGGTCACGGTCTTGTAGGGCTGGATGCTGTTGATGTCCGCCGTCAAGCCGAACCGGCTGTACAAGGCTCGCCCGGCAGTGCCGGTGCCCGGAGCTCCGGCGTTCAGTGCGACGCTGCCCATCTGCCCGGTGGCCCGGCTGGCCACGTAGCCAGCCTGCGCGACGAACCTTGCAGGCAGTTCCCGCTGCACGATGAAGTTCCAGGACTGGATGTACTTGCGCTGGACGTCCTTGGGAACGGTCACGGTGCCGGTACCCCCTTGCAGTTGAATGAAGGCTTGCGTAATGTCCGTCGCTTGGCGGTACTTCTCCGGCTGCAAGCCCAGGCGCAACGTGGTCACGGGCACGAAAGCGTTGGTCGCGTTGTTGTAAGTGGCCGCCGGAATCTCCCAAGCGAAGTTGATCGGGTAAGCGTTGCGGAGATCCACGAAGACCCGGGGATCGATGGAGATCCCGTAGCCGGTGCGGATTACGGTCTTGTCATTCAGACGGTAAGCGATTCCCAGGCGCGGTCCGAAGTTCTTCTTGCTGACGTTGGCGTCCGTGTCCAATGGCGTGCCGCCGTTGCCGCCGATGTAGACCTTGCCATCCGCAGGATCGAAGCGGGAAATGCCGCCCCAATCGCGGGTGGGGAACGGATAGTACTCCCAGCGCAGACCGAGGTTCACGGTCAGCTTGTGAGTGACCTGCCACTGGTCCTGTGCGTACAGGGACTGCACTCGGAAGCGCAGGGCGTTGGGATCGCGCAGTTGCTCGACCTTGCCGGCGCGGGAAGGCAGACCCAGCAAGAAGGCCGCCCAGGAGTTGAAGCGGTTGGCGGCCGCGCCGTTCTGAAGCGCCGTGGCCTGGCCGTCGAACATGAAGGTGCCGCGCGCCGTCTGGAACGTTCCGCCCTGCGGCTGGAAGTGGTTGAGCTGCTGGTTCATGTAGTCCCAGCCGAGGCGCAGGGAATGCGCACCCTTGACCCACCCCAGGTTGACGTTGCCGACGTACTGGTTATCCCGGAAGATGAACGGACTGCCGGTATTGGCGTTGCCCAGGTTGGACCAGAATCCGGAGAACTGCATGGCCGGCATGCCGCTCTGGTTCTTGCTGGGCCCGTTGGTGCCGGGGATCTTCAGCAGGTCCAGGCCGAAGTTGGTACCGTAGTCCGGTCCCTGCGCGCCCAGTTTCTGCCGGGTAAACCCGAAGTTGGCATCGACCAGCAGGCGGGGCGTGATCGTGTAGGTCATGCCCGCGCCGGCGACTTGGGTTCTTCCGTCCGCTGCGCCGAGCTGGCCGCCCAGCGTCGCGTCCCCCACGGCCTCACCGAAGATTGGCGGGTCGGTGATGTTGTGCGGCGAGATGCTGTAACGCCCGAAATAAGCCAGGCGCTCGGTCGCGTGGTGGTTGATCTTAATGTCCACGTTGTCGCGATTGAACGGGCTGGATCCGGCGCCCACGAAGTTGTTGACGTAGCCCGCGCTGGCGAGGGTCGGCTGCGGCATCAGCTTCATCATCTCCACGGCCGCCGTATCGAAACGGCTGCTCGGAATGATGTTGTTGGGAAAGGGCGTCCGGCGCGTAGGATCGGCGCTGGTAGCCGGATCGTAGATCGTGGTTCCCGTGCCGCTGAAATCCCCGCTGCGCAGGTTGGTCGGGGCGATGCTGAAAAACCGCGGACTGGCCGTCTGCCGCCGCGTAGTCCGCTCCCAGTTCACGAAGAAGAACAGCTTGTCCTTGCCGTGAATCAGCTTGGGGATGTAGACCGGTCCGCCGAAGTTCGCGCCGAACTGGTTGTTGATATTCTTGGGGTTCTGAGGCGTGGTTTGGAAGAAGTTCCGCGCCTTGAAATAGCTGTTCTGATTGAAAATCCAGCCCGTGCCGTGGTAGTTGTTCGTGCCGCTCTTGATGGTCAGGTTGATGGCCGCTCCGCCAGCGATGCCCTGCTCGGCGTTGAAGGCGTTGGTCACCAAGTTGACCTATTCAATGGCCTCGACCGATGGCAAATAGACCACGTTGGTCGGCAGCCA
>CAYPHP010000056.1:0-4072 GCA_964410045.1 uncultured Acidobacteriota bacterium
GCACGATGTAGTAGGCGTCATCTTCGTCGGTACGGTTTTCCAGCACCGGAACTTCGCCTTCCCCGGGCGGGCGAACCACCAGGGCATCGAAGATGTGTTGCGGACGGATATTCTCGAGTTTCTTGGCCGACGGCGTTTCCACCCGGTTCTGCCCGGTCACCAGCTTGTTGCGCGCCGGGAAGTGGATCTTGAACTGGGCGCCGTCGGTGACCATGTCGAAGGCCCGGTTGCGGACGACCGGGTAGAGCCCGATCATCCGGAACATCGATGGCTTGCGAATCAGCACGAATGCCCGCACATCCTTGTATTCCTCAATCTCGCCCTTGTTCACCGAGCCCAGGGAAGGCTCCAGGTTCACGGTGGCGTTGATGGTCTTGATTTGCTGGTCCCAGGTCCGCAACCGGGTGAGCAGATCGTCCAGTGAGGCGGTCGCCAGTTGCGACGCCGACGGCTGATGCCTCCGCTGCACACGCCAGCGGCGCACGATGCAGTCAGTGTTCAACTGCTCTGTGGCCAGATGTATGGCCAAGAGGGCGCGGGGGGGCATAAAACTACAAGACTATCATACGGCGAATCGGGACCGGAATTCGGCGGACTTCTTCCTTAGTTCCAACCAGTTGGCGAAGAGATCCGGATTCTGCAACCAGGTCAGGAACCAGTTTGCGATCTCCTCCCATTCGAGCCGTGCCGCCGGATGGACGCGGGCGGTGCGGTCCACCAGAGCAGCTTTTTCGCCGTCCCGCTCGTTGGAGGGTCTGGAGGCCGGCGCGGTCCGCTGGATCGAGCGACTGGCGGCGCTGCTCGAGACCGGCCAAAGCGTCCTCGGCGCCGGCCAGCGTCTCAATGTGGATCAGCGGCAGCAACTCGCGCGGCAACCCGCCCAGTTCGGCAGCCACCTCCACGCCGCACGCCTCCACCACATCGCGCAGATAGCGGTCGGACAGGGGAGTCGCCAGATGCCTGCGGACCGCAGCCGCTTCACGAGCCCCAAACACCGCGGGCCGCTCTCGTTCCAGCCAGGCTTGAATGACGGACTTCTTGCTGGGCTTTCTGGCGCCTTTCACTGCTTCTTCTTCAGCCGTTCCTCGCGCAGGCGGCGGACTCGTTCGGCCAGCGACTCGGGAACCGCGGAAGCCGGTGCGTTGACCACGTCCCCATAGACGAACGGTGAATTGTTTACGGCCAGCGGGAGGATCGGAAAGGGCGTTGGAGGCGCGTCTGCGACGGCTGCCGGACGCGCACGGGCTGCGGGTACCGCTGCGGGCGGTTGCGGCAGTCGCAACATCGGCATCAGGTCGAACGCCGACGCGCCGATTGTCAGGCCGGTGAGGCGCGACCGAGGCTCGGGCGGTGGACCGAAAGCGGGAGCCGCGGGGGTTGTCTTGGCCGCAGGGGGCGCGCTGGCGATGCTGGCGGTCGCTACGCCAGTCAAGTTCCGCTGAGGCAAGCGCAGCAGCGGCAGCAGGTCGGAGGCCGTTGTGCCCAGGGTCAGACCACGGACCGAAGCCGGCAAAGGCTCCAGAGGCGGCGCGGGTGCCGGGGCTGCGGTGGCGGTCGGCGGAGGGGTCGGTAGCGTCGGTGTGGGAGTAGCGGCCGGACGGGTTGGGGGTGGGGCCGCCGCAAGTACCGTCGGTTTCGCTGGGGCCGGTTGAGGCGCTTTGGCCGGTTGGGCGGCGTGATCGTTCACCGCGCGAAGATCGGCGGCCAGCAGAGGATTACCGGGAAACGTCAGGCGGGCGCGGTCCAGGACTTTGCGCGCTTCATCGAACTCGCCCCGCGACCGGCGGACCAGCGCCAGCACGCGCACCGCGCCAAGCGAGCGGCCGCCACTCAGGTCCAGGGCGCGCTGCGCGTACACCAGCGCGCGGTCGGGATCGCGTTCCCGCAGATAGACCGCCAAGCCGGACAGGGCGACCGAGTCGTCCGGATCGGCAGCCAGGGCCAGCGTCCAGTCCTGGGCTGCGGCGTCCATCCGGCCCAAGCTGGCCAGGATGTTCCCGCGCAACGAGCGTACGTCGCTCCGTTTTCCATTGATCTCCAGCGACCGGTTTGCGGCAGCCAGTGCCTCGGGCAACCGGTCGCGTTGGAGCAGCGCGGCGGCCAGTTGCATGTGGGCTTGTTCGGAGTTGGGGCGCTCCGCGGTCATCCAGCGCCATTCCCGCTCCGCTTTCTCCCAGTCGCGCGCGGCCATGTATCCCTGGCCCAGCAACTCGTGGAGGTCGGGATTCTTGGGGTCTTTCTCGAGGAGAATCTCGGCGCGCGCGATACCCGACTTCACCAGGCCGGTCTGCAGCTCGGCCGCGGCCAGCAGTGCCGCGGCCCGCGCGTTGCCGGGCTCGGCTTTCAGGACGGCTTCGAATTCCGTCCGCGCGGCCTCAAACTTCTGCTGGCGAACCAACTCGATGCCCTTGTCCAACGACTGGGAATACACCACAGAGGCGCAGAGAACACAGAGTCGGAACCATGAACGCATGGTCTTCACCCAGACCTCCCACGCATCTTGCGCCGGTATGCGGTGACCTGCCGGTTATGCTCCGACAGCGTTCGCGAGAAGATGTGTCCGCCCTCGGCGTCGCTGACGAAATACAGGTATTCGGTCAACGCAGGTGACAAGGCCGCCTCCAGTGCCGCACGCCCAGGACTGGCTACCGGACCCGGCGGCAGCCCAGGCCGCACATACGTATTGTAGGGGTGATCGCGCTTCAGATCACTCTGATAGATGGTCCCACGATAATTCCCGGCGAGGATCGCGGCGTAGATTACCGTGGGATCGCATTGCAGCAGCAGTCCTTTGTCGAGGCGATTCTGGTAAACTCCGGCGACCAAAGCGCGCTCATCGGGCTCTCCTGTTTCCTTCTCCACCAGCGAGGCGAGTGTGATCATTTCATGAACCCGCTTGCCACGCTGTCCGTGCAGCCGCGAAAGCTGTGCGTACACCTGCCGGAACCGCGCGACCATGGTCTGCGCGATCTGGCGCGCGGTCACGTGCTTCGGGAAGCGATACGTATCCGGAAAGAGGAACCCCTCGAGGGTGGCGGCGCGCGGCGCCAGATCGGCGATGGCCGCGGGATCGCGCGCCGCATCCAGAAACGCGTCTGCCGTGGCCAATCCGCTCCGGCCCACCGCGACGGCGGTCTCGAAGATGGTGTAACCCTCCGGGATCGTCAGCAGGTGGTAGTGAATGTCTCCGCGCACCAGCTTGCGGTAGACCTGAAACGGGGAGATCTGACCGGAGAACTCGTACTCGCCGGCCTGAAGAACTTGGCGCGTGGGACGGAGAAAGTGCCAGGCCAGAAAGGGCCAGGGGCTGCGCAACACCCCGGCGGATGCCAGGCGCCGGGCGATGTTCGTGGCTCCTGTGCCCGGCGCGATGTCCACCAGCACCGGTTTCGGCAACGTCACCGGCCGGCTCTGACGCCGCAGTTGCAGGGCGGCGATCAGCAAAACCAGAAACAGGACGAAGGCCACCTTCTTCGTCATCGTGTCTCCACAAACCGGTCGAGATAGCTCTGCAGAAGCAGCACGGCGGACATGCGATCAATGGCCTGGCGGCGCTGTTTCAGGCTTGCGCCTCCGGCGTCGAGCACGCGGTGCGCCTCCCGCGTGGTCAATCGTTCGTCCCAGAGCTCCACTGCCACACCCAGCTTACGGCGCAGTATTTCAGCGAAAGCGGCCGCTTTTTCCGCCTGCACACCCGCTCGGCCGCTGAGATGCAAAGGATGTCCAACCAGGATCAGCGCGGGGTGGTATTCGTCCACCAGGCGGCGCAATGCGTCGAGATCGGCCTGGCGGTTGCGGCGTTCCAGGGTTGCCAATCCTTGCGCGGTCAATCCCAGCGGATCGGACACGGCCACGCCGATGCGGCGCTCGCCCAGGTCAAGCGCCAGAATCCTCTCGATCGCCATACTTCATTCTAGTCCATGCCCAAAAGTCCAAGGCCCGGCGTCCCCACGACCCCCAAGACATGTTAAATTGCACAGGGTGTCTCCGGCAGCGCAAACTTCGACCAGCAACGTCAGCCAGCGGATCATCGCCACGGGAGTGGTGTTGGGTTTCCTTTACGTCGCGGGCA
>CAYPHP010000056.1:4082-11899 GCA_964410045.1 uncultured Acidobacteriota bacterium
CGCGGGCAGTCTGGTGATGACCGTGGTCGTATCCATGCTGTTGGCCTCGACCCTGGACCCGGTGGTGCGCTTGTTCACGCGCCGCGGCATCACGCGGAGCCTCGGCGCTTTGATCACTGTGGGAATGGTGCTGGCCGGCACCTACCTGCTCTTCTACCTGTTCTTCGCCCAGGGGCAGGCCTTTGTGGGGGATTTTCCGAAGTACTACGGAACGCTGCGCGACCACGTCCTGCGCGTGAAAAAGAAGGCCGAGGTGTTCCAACGAACCACCCAGGATGTGATCTCACCGCGCGAAGTGGAGGGACCCGCGCCGCCGCCCCCGCAACAGAGCCAGCAGGACAGTTCCTGGACCAACGCCCTCGTGGGCGTCGGACACACGCTCACCGAAGCCCTGTTGATGCTGAGCTTCGTTCCCTTCCTGGTGTACTTCTTCCTGGCCTGGAAGGTGCACCTCCGGCGCAACACGATCCTGATGGTGAACGCCGAGAACCGGGTGGCCGCCGAGCGCATGATCGACGGCATCACTCAGATGATCTATGGATTCGTACTGGGCAACGTGATCATCGGACTGCTGCTGTCGGTGGCCAGTTTCCTGCTGTTCTGGGCCTTTGGCCTGCCGTATGCCTTCTTCCTGGGTCCGATGAGCGGGTTCTTGAGCCTGGTCCCCTACTTCGGCGTGGTGCTGGCTGTGGCGCCGCCGTTCCTGGCAGGTTTGGTCCAGTTCAATACGCTGCCGCCGTTGGTGGGGTTGGTGGGCGGAGTGATGCTGCTGCACCTGATCGCCCTCAACGTGCTCTACCCCAAGATCGTCGGCAGACGCGTTCACCTGAATCCCGTCGTGGTGACCTTGGCGATCATGTTCTGGGGCTGGCTGTGGGGCGGGATGGGCTTGCTGCTGGCCGTCCCGATCACCGCAGCCATCAAGGCCATCTGCGACAACGTCCACAGCCTCCGGCCTTATGGCCGGCTGCTGGGCGACTGAGACCTCCTCAGTCCCAGCATTATCAGGTTCGCCGCCCAAATCGTCAGCGGAACGCCGTACAACCACCTCGCGCCGGGCCAGGCGTCAGGCTGAGGCGGAGCTTCGTCCAGCCCAAAGCGTGGGACGGGAGAGCATGTCGCGGCCACGAAGCACGGCGCGCCGCGCGCATACACCAGCGCTCCTTGGACCAGGAAAAAGCAGAACGCCAGCAGCACCAGGCCGCCAACCCAACTCCAGGCCGTCGCGGGAACCAGCGCTTCCCAGACTTTCCCTGCCCTGCTCCACGCGAAGGCTTCCTGACGCGGCACGAGCAGAATGAAGATCGCCAGAGGCAGCAGCATGCAAGTCAGGATCACGGTAGCTTGGACCACGTGCAACGGCTTGAACATGAAACGCAATCCGGGCTTGAGAAAAGAACCTGCGGTGATCGGTCCGCCGACGGCCCACAGAATCGCCTGTGCCCTCGACACGCGTAATCCCAGACCCCGCTCCATCTGCTCGGGCGTGGGCACCGCGCCCTCGACCGGCCCGGCGCGGCGCGCCAGATCTACGAGCAAGCGCTGCTCCGGCGACGGCGGCAGTTCGTTCTCGAAATACGCGGCGTTTGCCGGTCCGCCAAAGCTTCCGAATTGCGCGCCGAAGAGAATGCTTTCAAGGCGCAGGACACCGCGGAAGTAACCACCGGCGATCCCCACGGCCAGCCACGCCGTCAGGGCCAGAAAGAGAAAGGAGGCTCGCTCCGGCCAGGTCCAGTATTCCGTCAGGAAGAATCGGAACTCGCCCTGCTCCGCAGTGGGGGCGCGGCGACGGAAATATCTGCCGGAGCAGGAAAGCAACAGGAGCAGAGCGCCCAGGACCGCGCCCAAGGCTACGCGCAGCGGCCAGTCCACACGCTCCGTGGAGGATGGCTCCCGCACGTGGAGCGTCGTGACGCGAGCCTCTTGGGCCCGGCGCCGCCAGAGTGCCGCGTCCGCGGCGTCCCGTTTTCGATCCGCGATGCGTGCCTGCTGCTCCCAGGCCTCGGCGGCGGATGCCGTGGCTGGAGCGAGGCGGTAGAAGCGCTCCAGATGAGCACGGGTCAAGCCAACCTCGTCCAGCTTCACCCAGTTCCCTGCGAACAAGGTTCTGGCCGCATTCTCGGACAAAAACAAGCGTGGATGGTGGCCGCGTGCCAGGAAGTCCTGGAAGGCGGCTTCAAACGCCGTGGCCGCCGCCGCGTCGTCTCCCAATCGCTCGAGAACTTCGGCCACGGCGAAGAGATCCAGGAAGTCGGGATTGCCTTGCCGCGCGTGTGCGGCCCGGTTCAGCCATTCCCCGGCTCGCGGATCAGACTTCATGCGCAACAACTCGCCCACGGTAAGGGCGAACCACGGCGAGACTGGATCGCGGCGGGCCATGTCCTCCAATACGGGCAGGGCTTCCTCGATGCGCTCCAACGGTTGCGGCGGCAGGGTCCGCGGGCAGTCGTTGGTGGCCCGCAGCCTGGGGGTGAAGAATTGCGGCTCACACGCCGAGGGCGATCCCCAGAACAGCGGCGGATTCGGCCAGTAAGGAACCGACGGATTCCGCGGATCGAAAGGGAAGCGTTGACGTCGCTCCGCGGTTTCCCGCGCGCCGAAATTGCCCAGCTCCACTTCTACCTGAATCCGCCCGCCGTCCTGCGGCAACAGGCTGGTGATCTCGCCCGGGAAAAGCCAGCGTCCGATCACCCGGCCTTGCCGCGTATCCAACACTCGAAGACGCGGACCATGACTGAAAAAAGCGCGATCGCCGTCGCTCGCCAAAAACTGCGGCGCGGCGCGAAACCAGGTCCGGCGTGTGCCGTAGTGCAGCGTCCAATCCGGTCCAACGATGCGGATCGCCGCGGGGGTCGCTTCCATGCGCACCTGAGCTGTGAGTGGCAGCCACACATGGACACAGATCAACACCGATAAGAACTTCATACCATCGCAAACGGACGGATAGGCGAGCCGGTGCCGCCGCGAATCTTTAGGGGTGAAGCGATGAAGAGAAATTCGTAGATCTGCTCGGCGGCGAGCTGTTCCAGGTTCAGCGCCTCAATGATGTGGATGCCTTGCTCCACCAGCAAATGCACATGGACCGGCATACTCGGCGCGGGAACGGATTCGAAGGCCAGGGTGTCGGAGCCGGCGGCGAAGATGCCGTGGGAACTGAGCCAGCGAGCGGCTTCCAGGCCAGGCCCCGGGGCCGGTGTCGACGCCATTCGGCGCGGCTGATCCCAGTAGCGCGCCCAACCAGTACGGATCAAGGCCACGTCGCCACTCCGCAGCTCTGCGCGCGCGCTGCGCTCGAGATCGGCGGCTGAAATCTCGCCGCCCTCAGTCGCGACGTCGAAGAGCACGCCCCGCCTCACGATCGGTCCGACCGATTGAATCCCCAACGCTTGGAATCCCCGCTCCACCGATTGCACAGTTGCGGCTTCGACGCCGCCGTGCAGACGTCCGTCGCAGGCAAAGTGGCAAAGGGCGTCAATATGCGTTCCGACGTGTCCTCCGAGCGTGAGGATCTCCGAGGCCGAGCTACCGCCTCCCGGCAACGGTACGTCGCCGTGAGATTGGCGCAAGCCGTAAAGGAACGGCGGATGGCTGGGCCAGTGCGGCATGCCCACACGCCACTCCTGGGCCAGATCGTAGATCCGACCGCCGGCAATCTTTTCCAGCAACTCCTGGGTCATTTCAGCAATGAATGGACGAAGGTGGCGAGCAACCCGCCGACTAGGGGCGCCACGACCGGCACCCAGGCATAGCTCCAGTCGCTGCCCTGTTTTCCGGGGACCGGCAAGAACGCATGCGCGATCCGCGGGCCGAGGTCGCGGGCCGGATTGATGGCGTAGCCCGTGGTTCCTCCCAGTGACAGGCCGATCGCCAGAACCAGCAACGCCACTGGAAGCGCGCCCAGTGTCCCCAGGCCGAGAACCACTTCCTGACCGCCTGATTTGAAACTGGCCGGGGTCATCAGGAAGATCGGCAGGATCAGCACGAATGTGCCAAACACTTCACAGAAGAAAGCCTGGGGGATGCTGCGGATGTTTGGCGCGGTGCAGAAACAGGCGAGCTTGCCGCCGGCGTCGTCGGTCACCTTGAAGTGCTCGCGGTAGAAGAAGAAGACCATGGCTCCGCCGACGATGCCTCCGAGCATCTGCGCGGCCATGTATCCGCCCACACTGGACCAGGGGAGGCTCCCGGCCGCGGCCATCGCCAAAGTGACCGCGGGGTTCAAGTGCGCTCCGCTGGCCGCTTGCGAACAGAACACGCCGATAAACACCGCCAGGGCCCATCCAGTGGAGATCACGATCCAGCCGGAGTTGCCGCCCTTGGTGCGGGCGAGCACGACATTGGCCACCACGCCGTTTCCGAAGATCACCAACAGCGCCGTTCCGATGAATTCCGCAATGAGAGGAGTCATATGTGGGGTCGCGGCGAGCAGTATACAGCCGGACGGGAGCGGCACGAACGGCAAGTTGCGCCGGTGGGTCTTTCGGCGCAAGCGTGGGTCGGAATCCGCAGCGGGCTTGCGCCAAGTGATTGGTAAATAACAGGAATCGCCTGAGCGTAGTGGCAACTGAGTTGCAACATGACCTGTGGGAAAGGCAGGTGACTGGTGACGCCTCGGTCTCCCGAACCGCACAAGCAGACTCCCCATTACGTACGCTTGGACTGTCAGCCGGAAGGCAGCCGGGCCAAAGTGATGGAACTTCATTGCGGTTCGGTGCCGGGGCAGCGGCTCGCCGAAATGGGAGTGCTGGTAGGAGCGGTCCTGCGAGTACAACGCTCGGCGCCCCTGGGCGGACCGCTGCTGATTGAGGTTCAAGGGAGCATGGTGGCGCTCGGCCGCCGTCTCGCTCACCACGTCCTCACGCGGACACTTCCATGACCCGGCTCGCCACCATCCCCACCATACCGGGAGCGCCGTGCGAGAACTGCCCGCAACACTGCCAGGCTGGTCCTACGCTGCGCGTGGTTTTGATCGGCCAGCCCAACTGCGGGAAGAGCACGCTGTTCAATTCAGTCGCCGGATACCGGTCTGCTACCGGCAACTTTGCCGGAACCACAGCACAATTAACGTGGAGCCGTGTGCGGGTGAACGGCTCCGAGCTGGAGTTGATCGATGCGCCGGGCATTTACTCGCTGGCGGCGTCAAGCCCCGCGGAATCGGCCGCAACCCAGTTCCTGCTGACGGCCGGCGTGGACGTGATCGTGAACGTCGTGGACGCCTCGCTACTCAGCCGCAGCTTGGAACTCACGGTGGCGCTCCGCGACCTGGGAATCCCGATGGTGGTCTGTCTGAACATGATGGACGAGGCCGAGCACAAGGGCCTGACCATCTCGCCGCAGAAGCTGTCGGAGTTGCTCCGGGTGCCCGTTGTCGAAACCGTAGCCAACCGCGGCGTGGGCGTCCGGAAACTGTTCGGAGAGGTGCTTCATCAAGGGAAGCAGCAGCCGGAGAGTTCCGACGCTTTGCGCTGCCGCCCAGATGTCGAGGGCGCCGTCGACCGGCTGGAGACGTTTCTGGGCGAGAGCCATCTTCCGTCAACGCTGCCGCGCCGCTTTCTGGCCGTCAGGCTTCTGGAGGGCGACCCAGACTTGTCCGCCCAGTTGACGCCACAGGCTCTGCAGTTGGTCGAAACCTTGCGGAAGGATCTTGAGCAACGGCATGGCTGGCCCGCCCAGCGGATTCTTCATGCGGAGCGCCACGATCGAGCCATGCACCTCTTCGAGCAATCCACCGCCGTCGGGCGGCCGCGCGCCGACTTCCGCGTGATGCTCGATGCCCTGCTGACTCATCCGCTGTGGGGCTACGTCTGTCTGCTGGTCCTGCTCGGAGGGATGTTCTGGGGAGTCTTCGGATTCGGCGGTTGGCTGGAGCGAAGTCTGTTGACTTGGCTGGATGCCGCGTTCCAGCCGATCTCCGCCCGGCTCGATCATCAGACGGTCGCCTTTGCGCTGGTTCGCGGCTTGTGGCAAGGCATCGCCGGCGGCGCCGCGATCGTCTTGCCTTACCTGACGCCGTTTCTGTTCGCCCTGGCGCTGCTCGAAGACGTCGGCTACCTGCCCCGGATCGCCTACCTGCTCGACGGATTGCTGCACCGCATCGGTCTTCACGGCACGTCGGTGGTGCCGATCATGCTGGGCTACGGGTGCAGCGTTCCCGCGTGCCTGGCGACGCGCATCCTGCCGTCTCGCAGGGACCGCTTTCTGGCGGCATTGTTGTCGTCACTGGTCCCATGCTCGGCGCGGTCCACGGTGATTTTCGCTCTGGTGGCCTTCTACCTGGGTCCGGGCTGGGCCTTCGGAATCTTCGCCTGCAACGCACTGATCGTTTTCCTTTCGGGCTGGCTGCTGACGCGGCTCTGGCCGGAGGTCAGCGCCGGAATGATCATGGAAGTCCCTCGCTACCAGTGGCCGTCCTTGCGCTCGACGACCAGGAAAGTATGGCTGCGACTGCGTGAGTTTGTAGTGGTGAGCTGGCCGCTGCTGGTGGGCGGCAGCATGCTGCTCGGGCTGGCCGAGTTTGCCCAGTGGGATCGCCTGATCAACGCCGGGCTTTCGCCGCTGACGGCCATGCTGGGCTTGCCGCCGGCGCTGGGCGTCACGTTGATCTTCGGCGTGCTCCGCAAGGAGCTTTCCATGGTGATGCTGGTGCAGGCCCTGGGGACCACCGATATCCACGCGGTCATGTCCGCTGCTCAGATCGTGACCTTCACCGTTTTCATCACCTTCTACATTCCGTGTCTGGCCACACTCGCGGCGATGGCCAAGGAGATCGGAATCCGGCTCACGATGCTGGCGGCGGCATACTCGCTGGCGCTCGCGGCGTTGCTGGGCGTGGCCAGCCGTTTTCTCCTCGAAGCGGCTCGCGTCTGAAGGTCGGGCGCTAGAAGTTCAAGCGCAAGGACATCTGGATTTGGCGGTTGGTGCCGATGCCCACGTCGCGCGTGACCGTGGAACTGATCACGCCGAACGCGCCGCCCGCTGTGGCTGCCGTGAACGCCTGGCCGGGTTGGATCTGGTTCGCGGACGTGCCCAGCGTTGGTACCAACGTGGCCGGAGGACCGGCGAAGTTAGCGTGGTTCAGAAGGTTGTAGATCTCCGCCCGATACTCTAGGTGGACTCGCTCGGTGATGGCAAAACGTTTTTGCAAAGTCAGATCAAGCTGCACCAGACTCGGCCCGCGCAGCGCGTTGCGCGCCAGATTGCCGTACGTGCCCGGTTGCGGCAGTGCGAAGGCAGCCGGGTTGAGGAACTTGGTCTTGTCCGCGCCCTCAAGGTAAGGGCTCACACCGGCCACCAGATCTGGACGACGGATGCCCCGGCTGGCGCCGCCGCCCGGAGTATTGATCAATGCCGTTGTAACCGGAACGCCGCTCACCAGGATCGGTGAGCCGACGATTGTGCCCGTTGGGTTATCGCGGTAGACCACGTCCGGCCGCGAAACCAGCACCTCGATGGGAATACCGCTCCGCGCGTTGATTACGCCGCCTGCGTCCCAACCGCCAAAGAGCAGATTGGTGAAGCGTCCGGCGTTGCCCAGAAAGCGGCGCCCCTTACCGAAGGGCAATTCGTACAACGAGGTCAAGTTGAAGGCGTGGCGCACGTCGAAGTTGTTGTTGCCGCGCTCGGCGCGATAGTCATACGGGTTCTGCACGGTGCGCGCTTCGTTGGAGCCGTTGGTGTTGCCGATGCTGTGGGCCCAGGTCCACTGAGCGCCGAGGGTCAGCCCGCGGCCGAAGCGGCGGTTCAAAGTCGATTGCAGCGAGTCGTAATGATCGGTGCCTCCGCTGGTCTTGATATCAATCTCCGCAAAGCGTCCGCCA
>CAYPHP010000057.1:0-11870 GCA_964410045.1 uncultured Acidobacteriota bacterium
TCAATGTCGGTTACACAGCCGTACTTGTACTCTTGCGTGGCAAGAGCTTCGATGTTGGAGGATTGCGAGCCGCTCATAGGGAAGGCTAACTCCTTGTAGCACGACCAAGATACCAAAGCGATACAAAAATGTCAAGATTCGATAAGCCTATGACGAATGACTACTTAGCAGCCCATTCGGGTTCGGGCTCGACGCCCAGCGCGTCGGCCACGCGGTTGATGTAGTTGAAGTAGGCGATCACCTCGACGGCATCGAGGATGCCGCGATCAGTCAGGCCTACCGCGCGCAGGCGGTCGAGATCCGCGGCGGCCATCTCCGACGGCGTTCGGGTGAGTTTGTCAGCGTACTCACAGAGCGCTCGTTGGCGATCGGTGAGTTGCGCTGTGCGATAGTCCTTCATGATCGCGTCGGCGAAAACCGCGTCGCCACATTCGGCACGGAGATCCTCTCCGTGAGCGCGCGTTCAATAGAAGCAGTGGTTCACTCGCGACACCACCGTCCCGAGCATCTCGCGCTCCGCACGGGTCAACTCCGACGGCGCGTGCATGATGGCCACGTACGCCTGCATGGAGGCGTGGAGTGTGCGCGGGTTGAGACCCTGGATCTTGACGATGTTGTAGACCTTGCCGGCGCGCCTCACGCCCTGCTCGTACTCATCCTTCAGCGCCCCCTCGGCGCGTTCCGGTTCGATCACTTCAATCCATGCCATTGCTTGTCTCCGGTTAACCGAGCTGATGTCAGGATAATAGTACTTTCGCCTCATGCCGGAGTTCTGCGGTAAGGTGGTTTTGGTGCATTGGGTTACTCCTGTCGGTCTATGGCTGCTTCTGCCGGTGTGGATCGGCGGCGTGGTGTATTGCTGCCTGGCCCTGTGGGCGGCGCGGCGGTTCCGGTCCCGTGCGGCAGAGATGAAAGCTCCATCTTCCTACGAACCCTTCGTCAGTCTCCTGAAGCCTCTCTCGGGAAATGAGCCCAACCTCGAAAGCAATCTGGAATCATTCTTCCTCCAGGATTATCCGAGCTACGAGATCCTGTTCGCGGTAAACCGTCCGGACGATCCGGCCCTGGACGTAGCCAAGCGCCTGCACCAGCGCTATCCGCAGATTCCCGCGCAGTTCGTGGTCGCAGGACCGCCGCCTTGGCCAAACGCGAAGGTCTACAGCCTGGAAAGAATGACGGCGCTGGCAAAGGCCGAAGTGCTGGTGATCAGCGACAGCGATGTTTCCGTTGGCCCCGACTACATCCGGCGTGTAGTGCAGGCGTTTGCCGACACGCGCGTGGGAGTCACCACTTGCATTTATCGTGGCGTGCCGGGCGACGGATTCTGGTCGCGATTGGAAGCCCTGGCCATGAGCAGCACGTTCATGCCGGGCGTCCTGGTGGCCTGGGCGATGGAAGGGATGAAGTTCGCCTTGGGTCCGACGATGGCGGTTCGGCGCAAGTGTCTGGAGGCCATCGGCGGATTCTCTGGAATGGCCCACTATCTGGCTGATGATTTCCTCCTGGGCAACTGGGCGGCCCGCGAAGGCTATCAGGTGACACTCTCGCCGTACGTCGTGGATCATCACGTTCTGGGAACCGGATTTGCCGCGACTTTCAAGCATCGTCTGCGGTGGGCGCGGAGCACACGGCGTTCCCGCCCTTGGGGATACGTAGGAGAAGGCTTCACCCACCCGACAGCCGCGGCTCTTGGACTGCTGCTTGTCGCGCCCCATCCACTTACGTGGGCGGCGTTGGTGGCGACGCTCCTGTTGCGTTGGATGATCAATTGGTCGGTATCCTGGCAGGTCCTGCGCGACTCTCATGCGCGCGCAGCCTGGTGGTTGGTTCCGGTCCAGGACCTGATGGAGTTCGTGGTGTGGTGCGCCGGGTTCACCGGACGCGTCGTGATGTGGCGCGGGTTGGCTTATCGCGTCGGACGGGAAGGGCGCTTTGAGCTGGCCAAGAGTTCAGGGGCGGTTGCTGAGGACGACCTTTCCCCCGTGCGATCCCAGTAGATGAACACTGCCGGCCGGAAGTAAGCGCTCCACTGCTTCGCGTTTGGCCCCGCCTTCCGTAAATAGAAAAACACGCCCGTCGCCGGTCCACCACTGCTGGATCTCGCGATCCCCGATGAACACTTGCGGCGCGTCCGGGTAGCGTGATCCGAACTCCAGGCCCGTCATGCGTCCGTTCAGCAGGTAGACCTTGGGTTTTAGGTAGAAGCCGATGCTGGACCCGGCGTAGTACTCGCCGTTGATCACGACGCGGTCTCCAGGCCGCCAAGCGCGTTCGATGACGGTAGCCAGCGGCCGGGACGAGAGATACGGCTCGAAGGCGCCCAGCGCGCTTTGTGCGCAAAAGAAGAATGCCCCGGTGGTCAGGGCCGTCGCCAAGGTGGCAGCCAAGTGACGGCCGCCGCGCCGGAACCACCACGCCAGCGGCCAACCCAGACCTAGCAGGATCGCCGCGCTCGCAGCGGGACCGCGGAGAGCCGCAAAAGTCTGCGTCTGCAGGTCGAACATGTGGCCCAGCGACAGCGTGTACATCTGCGGATTCTGAACCAGCAAAGACGCGATGTCGCCTTCCACCACCACGTTGCGGGAGATCCACAACAGCGTGGCCAGCACGACGGCCACGATCGCGCCGACGATTGCAGGGATCGCCTGGAGGCGAGCCAGCCAGCGATGCTGTGTTTCTTCGGCGGAGGCCAGCGCGGCTCCCAGCAGGAGGGCCAGCGGCGGCCAGGCTGGCATGCTGTAGTACTCCTGGCGGGTTGAGAAGGAAAAGAAGACCATCACCAGCCCGGCCCAAATCCAAAGGAAGAGTCGCGGGTTCTCCTGGCTTTCGGTCTCCCGCCGGCGCAGAGCCAACGGCAGGAACGCGCTCCAGGGCAGTAGCCAGGCCAAACATAGCCCCCAGAACAACAGCAGTGGAACCTTGTCGTAATCCTTGGGGTAACGCAGCCCCAGATAGCGCAGGAAGTGCTCATTGACGAAGTAGAACCATGCCCATTTTGGCGTGCGGATCGCCGCCAGGATGTGCCAGGGCGCCGAGATCAGGAGAAACAGCAACGTCCCGGACACCGGACGCATTCGCCAAATCAGATCCCATCGGCGGCGCAACAAAATGTAGATGCCCACAACGCCCATGGGGAAGACGATTCCCAGCAGACCCTTGGCCAGCACCGCTCCAGCCAGCGCCACCCACCAACCCCAGAAGTATCGGCCGTCGGCCAATCCGCGCCAGAAGAAGTAGAAGGCCGCGGTCAGGCAGAACGTCAGAAGGATGTCGGGGATGAATATGCGCGTGTAGAGATACGTCCCGATGCTGGTGGCCAGAATCAGGCCGGAGTAGAAGCCTGCCCGCTCACCGCCGAGTATGCGGCCAAACGCTTGGCAGACCAGGACCAAGCCGAGCACCGCTATGACCGCCGGCAGCCGCGTCCCAAACTCATTCACGCCGACGACCTGGTAGGCCAAGGCTGCGGTCCAGAACAGCAGCGGGCCTTTCTCCAGATAACGGACGCCGTTAATGTGGAAGGTCACCCAATCGCCGCGCTCCAAGATTTCCTTGGCCGCCTCGGCGTGTCCAGCATCGGCGTCGTCCAGCAGTGCGGGATGAAGGGCCGTCCCCACATAGATCAGGAGGGTCAGAGTCGCCAGCAGCAACGTGGCCGCGCGGGGGGACATGAACGGATTGATTCTATCTGATGGCGGTATCGGACCCGCTCACCTTCCACAGCAGCAGACGGGTCCAGCGGGCCAGATAGGTGACCAGCGCATAGAAGACCAGGTACAGCAGAACGAACGGAAACACCAACAACTGGGAAATGGCTCGCAGGAAGGCGTCGCCCCCGACGCCGAGGCGCGCGCCCACGAAGGAGCGCAGAATCTTGAGGTTCTTGCGGTCGAGCCAGAAGAAGTCGCCATGCTCATTGATAACGATGATCTTGGAGGGCAGCAGCGCCAGGAGCAGGATCTTCCAGTTGAACATCACCGGCTCTCCGGAAAAGAGCAGCGCGGCGATGGGCGGCCGGGTGCGGACCACTGCGCGAGCCAAGCTCAGTTTGGCGCCGGCTGACCGAGCCTCGTTCACGCGCCAGACTTTCTCCACGGCCACCGTCTCGAGCGTGCCGGGAAAACAAGTGCAGAGGTCGAATTTGGCCTCGGGAAAGTGTCGGCTCATGGCGGCCACCGCCCGCTCGAGCAGGTGACGCGATCCGCTTTCCACCAGCAGAATCCGGGCCGCATTGGGAACGCGGCCGGACAGGAACCATCTCATAGTGACCTTAGTATGCGCCCGCGCCTAACAGATACTCGTGGAACTCGCGCAGGTTGAAGCCGGGCGCCCACTCCTTGCGTTTCCGCTCGCGCAGCGCCAGCAACTCCAACTTGCCGATATAGTAGCTGGAAAGCACGCCGGGATGAAGCAGAGCGTAGCGGACCGTGCTCTCGGCGTCTTCCCGCTCCAGACGGCCGAGTTCCACCAGGCGGTCGACGGCTTCCGACGGAGTCCATTTTGCGGAGTGCAGGCGGATGTCGGTGATCGCTTCCAGTTCCAGGCGCAGCGTCGGGGCCAAGTCGGAACCAAAACGCTCCTCGATCATGACGTGGCGTGCGTAGGGACCCCATCCATTCAGGAAGGCGGTCCGGGCAAAGACTTTCCGGACCACATCGGAAACCCGGCTGAGAGCCTCGCGCTGCAGGTAGGCGCCGGGATAGCCCAATTCGACGCCACCCGCCAGGGCCTCCGCCTCCGAGCAGGAAGCGTCCGGAACGTAGAAGTAAGCGCCCAGACCGGGCTCAAAAGGCCCGGCGGGATCGAGCGTCGGACGGCGCAATCCAAGGAACGCCGGAGCGGTCTCAAACTGAAGGCGGTCGGGCTGAGGAAGCGGCGCCCACCGTTTTTCCGTCACGAACTTGCGCGCGCGCGCCGCGCCTTCCCGGTAGGCTCGCAGGGTCTCGTCCGGACGCAGCCAGACCGGCTCGCGCCGGGGCATGCGAGCCAGCGCCGTGCGAGTGCGTTCCAGGTCCGCTTCGGCAGACGCAAGGACCTGATCGGGCGTCTGCTGCACTCCCATCGCTTCGTGGAAACGTTTGGCCAGCCGTTCGGGTCCAAGGACCGGGTTGCCCTTGGAGCGAGGCAACAGGTCTTGTTCCAGCCAGCGGGCAAAGTCACGCAGTGCCTGGGCCGCCGGTTTGGCGGCCTTTCGTAGGCGGCCGGCCACCTTCTTGTCGACGCCTTGCTCGTACGCCGTTTCCAGGATCCCGGTCTCCAAGTAGTCGGCGGAGGCGTGCGCCAATTCCAGAGCCCGGCGGGTGGCGATCTCCGGCGGGTTGTCCAGATTCAGCCGGGCTTGCCGCAGCCACCGTGGCACAAGCTGCAGGCGGGCGGCGGCGGCCGCAAAGCGGACGCCCGGCGCCGCAAACTGGCGGCGGGCCAGAGTGTGGACCGCCCGGGCAGGCAGGGTGACGTATTCCTGCGGACGTGTCTGCCAGGCGCGCCCTTCCTCCAGATCCTGCAACTCGCCGCGCAGGTGCTGCAAAAGCAGCGCACGGTCGAGCCGGGCATCCGCGGAAAGGGCTTTCTCGTCGAGGCGATCCAGGCGAACGACGAAACTCCGCAGGCGTCCGACCTCTTGCTGGCGCCCGGCCGGCGTCAGATCCTCCAGTTGATTGTCGTGGAGATGTACTCCCGCAGGGGTCGCCGCCAGTGAGGGCCGCGCCTTCCAGTAGCCGGCCAGGTATTCGTTGGTCAGAGTCGCCAGGTCGTCGGCTACGGCGTGGCCCGCAAAAACAAGAAGCCACAAAGCCCAGTGAAGGGTTTGTGGCTTCAGAACTCTTACGGCGCGCCTTGCGAGCAAGCCGCGGCTACTGCTTGGGCGGGGCCTTGGCGGCCGGAGCCGGTCCCTTGGCGCCAGGTGCTGGAGCGCCCGGCCGCGCCGGATTGCTGCCGGCGGGTGCGGG
Source organism: uncultured Acidobacteriota bacterium (assembly GCA_964410045.1). Lineage (GTDB taxonomy): Bacteria > Acidobacteriota > Terriglobia > JAJPHL01 > JAJPHL01 > CAYPHP01. The sequence goes on from CAYPHP010000057.1 coordinate 5,949, forward strand.
GCTTTGCAGAGAAGGACCAACCATGTTGTAGGCGCCGATGATCTCGTCAGTAACATCGAGACGGTTGGTGGCCCACAGTACGTTGCTTTGCGGGTTGGAGACGTCCAGGATTACGTCGTAACCGTTTCTCCGGGAGTACTCGTCCACTACGCGCATCACCTTCTGCCCGATCGTGTTGATCAATTGGGATTCGGCCTGTTGGAAGTCCTGCGTGGCGTCGTCATTGTCGCGATTGAAGTCTTTGGTCTTGCGCTCAATATCGCGAATCAACTCGGCGCGCTTGTCATCAGCCAAGGTGTTCTTGCCTTTTTCCAACTGGCCCTGCAGTTCCTCGATCTCCTTCTGCTTCCGTTCCAGTTCGGCGCGCTTGGGGGTGAACCGTTTGGTCAATTCCTCCGCGGCCTTCTTCCCTTCGTTACATTCGATGATGGCGCGCTGGATGTTGATGATGCCCACCCGGACCGCGCTGGCGACCGGCTTCTCTGCCGGCGCTTGCCCCGCTTTATCCTGGGGCTGCGGCTGTGCCGGCGTTTGTGCCGGGGTCTGCGCCGGAGCAGCCGGCTGTTGGGCGATCATCACGCCTAGCGACAAGACCGCCAAAAATCCAAACACGAGAAATCGGTTCTTCATCCTCACTCCTTGCTGATTGGTAAAGCCACCAGGCTCCCGTACAGTCTTACAATTATACGCCGTTCCAACTCAAAAGTCCAAAAGCAGGGCTACCACAGGTAACCCCTCGGCTTCCCCTCAGAACGTCCGGGAAATGGTGAACCGGAAGGTCTTCTTCGGCTCCTCGTAGCGCAGCGGACTGGAGAGCGCCAGCGCAGACTGGTAGGTCTGGGCGTTGGGGAACAGGCTGGGGTCCGCGGCGATGCCCGGCGCGAGCGTGGTGTTCAGGCGGCTGAGGTTATAGGCGTAATACAGCCGGAACGGCGCCTGAACGATCGGCAGCACCACCTGCAATTCCAGCCCTGAAGAAATACGCCAGACCCGATTGGTGCCGGGAGCGATCTTGATCTGCTTTTGGAAATTCGAGTTCGGGAACTGGCTGCGCAGTTCGGTCAGCAACTGCTCGGACACCGTCAACTGCCCCCGGCGCAGCAAGGTGTTCATGCCCGCGTCGAAGAACGCCGCCAGTGTGACCGGGCCGACTATCGGAACGCGGTACTCGAAGTTGCCGATCCCCTGGAAGTCCCCGCCCGGGAAGTTGATGCGGTTGACCGGCACCTTCTGGGTCATGCTGACCGTGGTGAGCACGCCATTTTGGACCACCTGAGTGGTGCGCGGGAAACCGTTGGAATCGAGCACCGGCACGTCGGCGGAATCGGGAATGAACGCGATGGGGCTGATGGTGCGGATGTCGAAGCCGCGCACGTCGTTCTCGCCGCCGATGTAGAAGCGCTCGTAAGGCGGGGCCACGCGTCCGCCGTAGCCGCTCAGGAACGACGCCAGAATCCGGTAGCCGATGGTGTTGCGCCGCTTGTTGACCGGTACATACTGGGTATAGGAGAGCGTCGGGCGGAACACGCGCACGTTCCCGCCGATACCCGCAAGTTCCAGACCCATGAAGACGCTGCGGCCCTGCGTCGGGTTCAGCGGGCTGTTCACAGTGTTGTAGCTGTAGGTGGGGATCAGTTTGCTGGTGGCGATCCCTTCCAAAGCGTTCGGACCGCTGACGTTGCGGAAGTTGATGAACTCGAACAACTGCCGGGAAGCGGAACTGAAAGTGGTCAGGTTGGTCTTGTCGTACCCGTAGGTCAACCCCACGCGGGCAAAGCTGCGCCGCAACGGATAGCTGGTGAAGACCGTAAAGCCTCGGGTGTTGGAGCGGTAGTCCTGAATGTTGTCCGAGCCCAACTCGCTGAACAGGGGGATCAGGTTCTGGCCCGACAGGATGGATGCCTCGCGAGCCTGGTTGTAGCTGAAGCGGCGGGCAAAAATCGTGAATCCTGCCGACAGCGGACGGTCAAACAGGTAAGGCTCGGTGAACCCGAAGATGATGTTGCGCTCGCGGGTCCCCAGTTCCACATCGAACGTCAAGGTCTCGCCCAGACCCAGGAAGTTGTTGGTCTGATAGTTGAAACCCAGGAAGCTGCCGGCAATGCCGCTGACGCCGCCTGTCAATCCGATTGTGTTCTTGCCCTTTTCTTTGACCTTCAGGTTGATGTCCACCATGCCGGCGCGATTGTCGGGCTTGACCCCTTCATTGGACTGCTCCGGCTTGATCGGATCGAAGAAGCCGAGCTGGTTCAGGCGCAGAACGCTGACCTCCCAGAGCCGGCTGTTGAACATGTCCCCTTCGTCCAGCAGCAGCTCGCGGCGGATGACCTTGTCGCGCGTGGTGGTGTTGCCCTGGAACTCGATGCGCCGCACGAAAAACTGCTTGTCCTCCTCGATGTTGAAGGTCATGTTGATCTTGCGGGCATTGTCGTCGGTGTCGGTCTGGGGCTCGGCCACCATGTTGATGAATCCGAACTCGCCGTACAGCTTCTTGAGCTGTTCCAAGCCCTTGCGGACCTTGGAAACGTCGAAGACGTCGCCTTCCTTCATCAGGAACATCGGCGCCATGAGCACTTCAGGTTTGCGGAAGAACTTCACCCCGGCGAAGGTCATCGATCCCAGCCGGTACTGCTGGCCTTCCTGGATCGGAATGGTGATGTCCACACGCTTGCCGGGCTTGCCCGACTTGATGATCGGGATGCGCAACCCGCCGCCGGTGTCGTAATACTTCAGGTCCGGCTCCAGCACCAGGGCCTTGAAGTAGCCGATATCCTGGAACTTGCCGCGCACCAGTTCCAGGTCGATACCCAGCTTGGACTGGTCGAAGGTTCGGCGGAACAGGCTTTCGAGAACGATGCTCTTGGGGATGCCGATGGGCCGGGTATGCCTCATCGCCGAGCGCAGCACTCGCTCGCTCAGGACGGTATTACCGGTGAACTTGATATTCCCGACCTTGACCTTGGGTCCCTCGTCGATTTCGAAAGTGAGCTTGATGGCGTTCGGCGGTACGCGCCGAGGCTGGGCCTCGACCTTGGCATTAGGCCGGCCCTTCTCCGCGAGAAAGTCCTGCAGCACGACTTCTGCATGGCGGATCTTGGTGGGGTCGTAGGGAGACTCCACCGTCAGACCGACCTTCCGTTCCTTGAAGCGGTCCAGCACCTCCGAGGTGGTCACCGACTTCATGCCTTTGCCGTACTCGATGGTCCGGATGGTGGGCTTCTCCCGGATCACGAAGGTCAGAACTTTCCCCTTCGGGCCATCTTCTTCCTCCAAACGGAGGTCTTCGAAGAAGCCGGTGTTCCAGAGGGCCATGAAGTCGCGCTGGAGCATGGCCGGATCGTAGGGATCGCCGGCCTTGCTGAAGATGCGGGCCTGCAGAGAGTCTCTTGGGTACTTGCGGTTGCCCTGGAAGCGGATCTGTTCGATCACCGTGCCGGGAGGGATCGGCCGGGTAACCTGAACCCCTTGGATGGCCGGCTCCTCAGAAAGTTCCGCGTCCCAGTTTCGGTGTGCGCTGAACAGGACGCGGCTCTCCGCCTGCAAGACGGGGAGCCACGCGGCCGGCCAAATCGGCGCCAGGACCGCCAGCAAAATCAGGATGTGGGATACGAGAAGTACCCGCCTCAACGTCCGGCTCTCTCTTCCATCATTTTTCCAATCCACCGTGCGAACGCCTGACGAAGCGGCGACAAGAACAGTTGTTAGCGGTTAGCGGGTTAGCCGGCCGACAGACGCGCCAAGACCACTGAAACCAACCGAATACCGAGATTGTACACCGCCCATCGGCGGGACGCAACCAAATCTACCTGCCACAGCTGCCGGAGGGCAGGCGCGGGGGCCTGCCCCTACCGGTAGAGCAGGACAGGTTCCGCCAGCGGCTCTCCCTCGGTCGACCCTGCGGGGCGGTAATACAGCCCATCGCCCTCCAAGAAGACCTCCAACTGCGCCGGCTTGGGGACCGTCCCCTGGATCAGGGCTTCCGAAAGCGGGTCCTCGATGTACTTCTGCAGGGCCCGGCGCAAAGGACGTGCCCCGTAGCTGCGGTCCGTACAGGTCTTCTCCACCACCCAGCGCGCCGCTTCGGGCGTCAGTCGTACGGTGATCTGGCGCTGTTCCAGGTTCTTGTTGAGCATCTCCACCAGCAAGTGCACGATGCGCAGCAGATCGTCATCGGCAAGCGGGTTGAAGATGATCACTTCGTCCAGCCGGTTGAGGAACTCCGGATTGAAGATTCGTTTGACCTCGCCGCGGACCATGTCCTCGACCTTGGCGGTGGCGGCGTCTTCGCCGGGCGCCTGGAAGCCCATGCCGGACCGCTTCTGTAGGAAGCGTGCTCCGATGTTGGAGGTCATGATGATGATCACGTTCTTGAAGTCCACCGTGTTGCCCAACCCGTCGGTGAGTTGGCCGTCTTCAAACACCTGCAACAGGATGTTGAAAACGTCCGGATGGGCCTTCTCGATTTCGTCCAGCAACACCACGGAGTAGGGGGCGCGCTTGACCCGCTCGGTCAACTGCCCGCCTTCCTCGTAGCCCACGTAACCCGGCGGCGAGCCGATCAGCTTGCTCACCGAGTGCTTCTCCATGAACTCGCTCATGTCGAAGCGGATCAAGGCCTTTTCCGATCCGAACAGGAACTGAGCCAGGGTGCGGGCCACTTCGGTCTTGCCCACGCCGGTGGGACCCAGGAACAGGAAGCTACCCACCGGACGGGTGGGATTCTTCAGACCCGCGCGGCTTCGGCGGATCGCCCTGGCGAGAGCCGAGATGGATTTGTCCTGGCTAATCACCCGCTGATGCAGCTCGTCCTCGATCCGCATCAGCTTCTGCATCTCTTCTTCCTTGATGGAATTGACTGGGATGCCGGTCCAGCGGGCCACCACGTCCTCAATGTCTTCCCGAGTGACGATGCCGGTGGTGGATTCGTCCAAGTGGTACTTCTCGCGCAGGGCCCGCAGGTGCTCGCGCTCCTTGCGCTCCTCGTCGGAGTAGAAGCGCGCCTTCTCGAACTCATGATTGGCGATCGCGTTTTCCATCCGGTGGACGATGAACTTGATCCGCTTCTGGATGTCGGCCAGTTCCTCGGGCAACGTCGTCTGGCGCAGCTTGACGCGGGCTCCCGCCTCGTCGATCAGATCGATGGCCTTGTCCGGCAGGAAACGGTCCGGGATGTAGCGCGACGAATGAGCCACCGAAGCCTCGATGGACTCGTCGGTATAGCTCACGGCATGGAACTTCTCGTAGCGGTCCTTGATGCCGTAGAGGATCTTGCGGGCGTCGCCGTCGTTGGGCGGAGCCACTTTCACAGCCTGGAAGCGCCGTTCCAGCGAGCGGTCGCGCTCGATGGACTTGCGGTACTCGGAAGGCGTGGTCGCGCCGATGCACTGCATCTCGCCGCGGGTCAGCGCCGGCTTGAGGATGTTGGCGGCGTCCAGCGAACCTTCCGCTGAGCCGGCCCCCACCAGGGTGTGCAATTCGTCGATGAAGATGATGGCGTTCTGATTCTCCATCAACTCCTTCATGATGGTCTTCAGGCGCTCCTCGAACTGACCCCGATACTTGGTTCCGGCAACGATCAACGAGAGGTCCAGCGCCAGGATGCGTTTGTCGGCCAGGAAGCTAGGGACGTCGCCCTCGGCAATGCGCTGGGCCAAGCCTTCGACTATGGCGGTCTTGCCGACGCCGGGTTCCCCGATCAGCACCGGGTTATTCTTGGTGCGGCGGCAGAGGATTTGGACCACGCGCTCGAGCTCGCGGTCCCGCCCGATCAGCGGGTCCAGCAGGTTGTCCATGGCCGCCTGGGTCAGGTCGCGGCTGAACTCGCTCAGCAGCGAGCTTTCCTTGGATCGGGCTGACGACACCTTTTCACTCTGCTGGCGCGCCAATTCCTCGCGGATCGCGGAAAGCCGCAGCCCCCGCTCG
>CAYPHP010000058.1:0-11792 GCA_964410045.1 uncultured Acidobacteriota bacterium
CTTCTTTGTGCTCTTTGTGCCTTTGTGGTTCAGCTCCATCTTCCCGCCACGCGGCCTGTGTCGAGCACCTACGCCGGCGAAGACCGCGACCTGGAAATCGCCCGGCGCTACGCTCCGGTCTTCTATCAGCGCCTGGTGCAAGACCCCGCCAACCACCGTTTTGATTCCATCACCAACTTCGACTTCGACGGCGACTGGATCGGCAACAACAACTGGGAGCATGCCGCCGATCCTAAGATCCCCATGAAAGGCTACGTCTATTACTCGGTGATCGAGTCGGAGAACTACTACTTCATTACCTACACCTGCTTCCACGCCCGCGATTGGAGTCTGCTACAGCCGCTGATGCAGGATGGTCTGGACAAGATCCAGGCCGACGAGCAACTGGCCAAGATCCTTCCGCCCGAGTTGCGCGATCAGATCGAGATCAACCACGAGAACGACCTGGAAGGCGTCCAGGTGGTTGTCGCCAAGAACCCGGAGCGGGTGATGGCCGTGGAGACGGTGGCCCACAACCGGTTCCACCGGAGTTCGGCAGAGCAACTGGAGTTTGAAGGCGTACGTTCCCGGCTCTACGTGGAGTCGCAGAAGCACGGCATCCAGCGCTATCCTTTTACGCCCACGTCGCGTGCGGCGCGGCTGTTTGACGATCTCGACGGTCCTTTTCGAATCTACAAGTACACCGGAGTGGCCCAGGATCCTGAAAAGGTAAAGGGCGACACGGTAGGTTACGATCTGATTCCCCTCTACGGGACCTTGTGGCAGCGCGCCGCCAGAACCCGCGAGCCCAACTCCACGTTCGGCGAAGTGGAAGATTTCAGCGAAGGATTCTGCAAGATCTGGAACGGCCTGCCTTGCACCTTGGCAAAGGTGGCCACCTCACTGCGCGGCGACGTCGCCGGAAAGAATCGCGCCCGGATGCCCTGGGGCTGGTCCAGCCTGCACGATCCGGAAATGAACGGCGGCGTCTGGTTCTTAGACCCGGCGCGGGTCTTGCGTCTGCGCGGCCGGGAAGCGCCTGGCGCGGGCGCCTATGTCTCGCATCCATTCCTGGGTGTATTCCGACGGTGACGTCACGCCCGGCTCTCCGCGCAGTCGCGACAACTGACTCAGACCCTCGACACATAGGCTCTTGAATCTCTCTGCAATCCATCCGAAGAAATCGTGAAACAACTTACAGATCAATAGCTCAACGCAAAGGCCGGCGCGAAAGCAGCCATACAAGAACTCTGCAGCAATATGCCTGTAGGTCATTGTGGTCTCCCAGCGTTCGATGACTAATAAGCACGTTGGCTTCCAGGTTCGGCGACGACTGCGTTTTCAAGGCCGACCGCTTGATTCCGTCAGCCACTTATTTCTCCTTCCGGAAAAAATTCCCCGTCACGTAAGAGGTAACTCTCCTGGCTTGGCGTGTCCGTAGGGTATTGAAGGGTTAGCGTTTAGACGCCTCGCTGGCGATTTGGCAAGGCGCTTGCCCCTCACTACTGACATGAAGAGGTCACTCTGCTTGTTGTCACTCATCGTGTTCGCACTGAGCGTCTCGGCACAAAGCGAGCCGGAGAAGCGCCTGGACCAGGCGGCCACGGTCTTCACTGAGGTCATGGCCACCCCGGACAAAGGCATTCCCCAGGATCTGCTGGAGAAGGCTCACTGCATTGTGATCGTGCCGGGCCTGAAGCACGCCGCGTTCATCTTCGGCGCAAAGTACGGGAAGGGTTACTTGACCTGTCGCAATGCTTCCGCCAGCGGATGGTCTGCGCCCGGCACGGTCCGCATTGAAGGCGGCGGCTTCGGCCTGCAGATCGGCGGATCAGAGACCGACGTTATCCTGCTGGTCTTGAACCAAAGCGGCGCGAACAAGCTGCTCTCCAGCAAGTTCACTCTGGGCGGACAAGGCGCGGTGGCCGCGGGTCCCATCGGCCGTTCAGCGACCGCCCAAACCGATGCCTTGATGCGCGCCGAGATCCTCTCCTGGTCTCGCGCCCGGGGAGTCTTTGCCGGCATCTCGCTGGAGGGCGCGACCCTGCGCCAGGATCTCGACGATAACGCCGTGCTGTACGGGAAGAGGCTGGAGAACCGTCAGATCGTCAGGGACGGCATCGCTCCGCCTCCGGCCGCGACCCGGCTGCTGGAGATGCTGAACAAGTACTCCCCGGTGGAGGGCGAAGGCGGACGACCTTCGACCCACTAACCATCAATCGAAGTTGAGAAAGGACGGGTTAAGTCGATGCAGCTTCTGAGCGTTCTTCTACTGATGTGTTCCCTGTTGGCGGCGCAACCTGCGCAGGCGCCCAACCCGACGCAACGGGCGGTGACCGCGGGTGGCGCGCAAGTGCCTACCTACCGGGTCACGGTGGTCCAGCGGGCCACCAAGGCCATCAACTATCACCATCGCAGCGGATCAACCATGGTGGATTTCCGAGGCACGGCGCTACTGCCGGAAGCCAAGGGCGAAGCCCGCGTGGAGAGCAAGCAAGGTGTGATCAAGATTGACGCCACGATGGAAAAGATGCGTCCGGCGACGCAGTACGGCCCGGAATACCTGACTTACGTGATGTGGGCGATCACGCCGGAAGGCCGCGCTCAGAGCCTCGGCGAGGTCCTGCTGGATGGCCACAAGAGCAAGCTCAACACGACTACTGATCTGCAGGTGTTCGGCTTGATCATCACCGCCGAACCGTACTTCGCGGTGACTCAGCCCAGCGACGTGGTGGTGATGGAAAACTTCGTTCGCCGGGACACCACCGGCACGATCGAAGAAATCGACGCCAAGTACGAACTGCTGCAGAGAGGCCAGTACACGCTGAACGTGAATCCGGCCGAACTCAAACCGATGTGGCTGGACCCTAAAGTGCCTCTGGAACTTCATGAGGCGCGGAACGCCGTGCAGATCGCCCGATGGGCCGGCGCCGACAGGTACGCCGCCGACAGTTTCCGAAAAGCGCTGATCGGCCTGCAGAATGCCGAAGGGTATCTGCAGGGCAAAGCCGGAAAGAAGCCGATCGGGACCGTGGCGCGCGAGGCCGCGCAGATGGCCGAGGACGCCCGGATCATCGCGATCAAGAGGCAGGAGGAAGAGCGGTTGAGCCAGGAGCGTCAAGCCGCGGCCGACCGTGAGGCGCGGGCTAACGCCGATCGCGAAGCCGCCGAGCGCGAGAGTCAGCGCGCCGCGCAGCAGAAAGCCCAGGCCGAGCGCGACAAGGCGCTAGCCGATGCGGCGCGCGCCGCAGCCCAGGCCCAACAACAGGCCGCGCAGGCGGATGCCGAACAGGCCAAACGCACGGCGGCGGAAGCCGACAGCCTGCGTCGCAAGGCCGAAGCGGACAAGGCGGAGTTGCGCGCGCAACTCATGCGCCAACTCGGTCTCATCCTGGAAACCCGGGACACGGCTCGCGGCCTGATCATGAACATGTCCGATGTTCTGTTCGATACCGCCAGGTACACACTGCGTCCGGCGGCCCGCGAGAAGCTCGCCAAGGTCTCCGGGATTCTGCTGGCGCACCCCGGCCTGGTGGTGAATGTGGAAGGCCACACCGACAGCATCGGCGGGGAGGAATACAATCAACGCCTCTCCGAACAACGCGCGGGGTCGGTGCGCGACTATCTGGTTCAGCAGGGCGTTTCCATGAACAACGTGGCCGCGCGCGGCTTCGGCAAGACCCAGCCGATCGCTTCCAACGACAACGCCCTCGGACGCCAGCAGAACCGGCGCGTGGAGTTGGTGGTGTCCGGTGAGATCATCGGCGCGGCGATCGTCAAGCCCGCGCAGTAACAACAACGGCGAAGGGGGCGGAACCCCGCCCCCTCCGGCAATCAGTAGCTCTTCAGAAACTCCGCCAAGCCTTCTTTCTGCGCCTGGCGCTTGGCGGCGCAGAGCCGGATGCCCTCCAGCGCCTGAGCCAGATTCCGCGGGCCACCGACGGCTTTGGCCATCTTCTCCTTGAAGAACGACTCGGCTTCATCCGCGGTTTTCGAATCGCACCCTGCCGTGGCGGTGAAGGGCAGGATCGCGCTCATGTCTGAGTCCACTGCGCGCGGCAACCGCGCTTCCAAGGCACTGTAGTTCTGCTTCACCCAGGCGAACGGCAGGTCGCGAGTCTTCCAGTTGTTCAACGGACCGAAGAGCAGAAAGAGCGTCCGGCGCAGGTCGAAGTCGTCTTTCAACATCAGGCCAAACGTCGCCTGCAGAATCTCCGGGTCGCGAAACTGGCCTAACGAGGTGATCAGCGCCTGGGTCTCTCGGGAATCCTTAGTGGATTTGGCCGCTGCCACAATCTTGTCGAACAGGGCGCGATCTCCGAACGCCGTGGCGGTGTTGAGCACCTGCCCGATCAGTTCCGGGGCCACCGCGCGGCGATCATCGATCCAGCGCAGAGCCAGATCCTTTGCTTCGTTACGCAAGGAGGGATCCTCGCCTTCGCGGGCCACAAATCCGACCAACCCGGCGCGCAGCAACTTGGTATCGTCGTTCTCGCCAGGCTTCGGCTTCCAACCCAATTGGCGAGCCTTGGGACCGAAGGTCTTCTCGATGAAGCGGACGTAGTTCGCCCGCAACTCGGAGGGCACGTCCTTATTCACGTCGGCGGCGACCAACATCACGTTGGTGACCACATGCCGGCTGGGATCGGTGACGAACTCCGGCGCTAGGCGCAGCGCCTCCTGGACCGGCAAATGTCCACCTTCGGCCAAGTCCCGGACCTCCTGAATCAAGCCAACGCGCTCGGCTTCGGTCAAGCGCTTGCCGCCATCAGCCAGCAGCCGGCGAAGCAGATCGCCGCGATAGAGCGTGCGGTAGTAGCCGGCCTCGCCTTCATTAGCCAGCAGCCATTGCGGGCAGCCCTTGGTCTGGGTCAAAGTCCAGGTCGATTGCGCGCCTTCCAGCAGTGTGCATTCCCGAATCCGCCGTTCCCCGCCTGTCGAGTACGCCACGCACATGGGGATCTTCCACGTTTGCGAGGCCGAGCCTGTCGATCCCAGCGGAAGGCTGCGCTGCTGGCTGAGTTCCAAGCGTGGCGCCCCGCTGCCGCATTTCAAATCGACGGTCACCAGGGGCACTCCCGGCTGATCGAGAAAAGTAGAGAACGCCGGAGCGACGTTCTTCCCGGCGGCTTCGCTGATCGACGCCAGGAAGTCGTCGGCGGTGGCATTACCGTCGGCGTACTTGCGCAAGTAGGCCGTGACGCCCTTGCGGAAAGTCCCTTCTCCGACCCAGCGCTCAAACATGTGGATGACCGCGGCGCCTTTCTGATAGGTGATGCCGTCGAAGGCGTTGGCGATGTCGTCTTTGCTGTTTACCGGCTCGCGAATCCGCCGCGCCGAAACCAGGCTGTCTTCTCCCATGGCTCCGGACTTGGCGTTTTGGTCTCCAACGGGCACATTCCAGTCGGGACGGAAGCGGTCGGTGATCTTCCCCCCCATCCACGTGGCAAAGGCTTCGTTCAGCCAGATGTCGTTCCACCACTTGGTGGTGACCAGATCGCCGAACCACTGGTGGGCCAGCTCGTGGGCCGCTACGGAGATGTATCCGCGCTGTCGCTGGATACTGTCGCGGGATTCGGGCGCCAGGATCAAGGTGTCCGCGTACGTTACCAGACCAGGATTCTCCATGGCCCCGAAGAACAGCGGCACGGCGATCTGGTCAAGCTTGCCGTAGGGATACGGAATACCAAAATACTCTTCGAGCAGGTTGACCACGCGCGCGGTGGTCTCAGCGGCGTACTTGGCTTCCGCGGCGCGGCCGCGCGGCGTGATGATCCGCACCGGCGTTCGCTGGCCGCCGGCCGTGCCTCCGCTGACCGTTTCGAACGGACCTACGGCCAAGGCCACCAGGTAGCTGGGAAGCGGACGAGTCTCGGCGAAGCGCACCGTCTTCATCCCGTCCGGCAACTCCGTTTCACCCGACGCCGCCGTATTGGAGAAGGCCATGTGCTGCTTCTTCACTCGCAGGGTCAGTTGCCAGGGCGTTTTGAAGCCCGGCTCGTCGAAGCACGGAAAGGCGCGCCGCGCGGCGGTCGATTCAAACTGGGTATACACATACCAGTCGTCGCCCATCTTGTTGCGGAACAGGCCTTCGCTGCTCTTGCTGTTCAGCTTGCCTTGGAACTCCAGGGACAAGGCGGCCGGGCCTGCGGCAATCGGCTCGGCGAATTGGATGCCCACGAAATCCGTGCCGCCAGGGACCACCTGACCCGGGCGCGTCGCGCTTCCCAAGGTCAGCTTGGCGGCGCTCACGGTGAGTTCCGCGGCGTTCAACCAGATGACAGACGTCGGGCGCACCACGCGAACCTGAATCTCGACGATTCCCGTGAACGCTTCCTGCTCCGGGATCACCGTGAGTTCGAGGCGATAGCGAACCGGCTGCACGTCGCCGGGCAGACGAAATGCGGGCGGGACCGGCTGCGCCAGCAATGCCGAAGTGAAGATCAGCAGAATGAAGCGAGGGATCATGCGCTGGATATACCACGAAACCGGGGGTAGGCAACGAAAGGTAGCTTACGGTCAGAGCCCGGAGGGGGCAGCCGTTCTTGCGAAAGAGGCGGCTCGTGATCTGGACGGAACGGTCAGCCGGATCAACTGTTGAAGCAGGTCTTCGAGCAAGAACGGCTTAGCCAGCAATGGAACCTGTAAGCTGGCGATTTTCGCCTCCAACGCCGGAGTGAATGGGCTGCCGGTGGTGAGGACCAAGCGATGCAGAAGATAGGGACGATGGACCGCGACCCAGCCCATCACACGCTCCCCCGAGAGGCCCGGCAAGTGGAGGTCCAGCAAGATCCCATCGAACTCGGAGGTTTCCAGGGCCCGAATCCCTTCTTCCCCGTCGGCCGCGCCGGTCACCTCGAATCCCTGAAGGGTCAGATAAACCTGGATCATCTCCCTCAACCCGTCCACGTCTTCGATATGCAGGATCCGCGGCATCCCATTCCCCCGCGGTCCTGCCATGCAGTCTGGATGCCACGGGCAGTCGCGCCGGGAACGTAAAGAGGATCAGTAAGATAGGAGTTCGTTGTCGCGTCGCTTCCGTCCCCTATATCAGGGAAAAAAGCCCGTACCGTGTATTTGATTCAGGGCTTGGCGTTGGATGGCTTGCGCCAGTCAGCCGCCAGTCGATCCTTGAACACCGTTACATGCAGGGTGGTCGCCTCGCGGTCTTGGGGCACGGCTGTTACCCGACCGGTGTGGGCGACCGACTTGTCCAGACTCACAACTTGTACCGAGAGTTCCTGCGCGGCCGGGGGGATGGTGAACGGCTTGGAGAAGACCCCGGCAAATCCGCTCTTGATCCCCAAGAACCCTCCCTTTCTGGCGCCTGTGAGCGAATCATTGAGAAGGACCTTGCCCCCGCTTGAGATGGTAAGCTTGCCGTCTTTGAGTTGATACTCGCAGATCAACTGGGCGGATCTGGCAGGCCGAACCGTCTTCGGCGGCTCCGCTGGGGACGTGACGCCTCGGGTTTCCCCGGCGACGGAAGACGTTTCCGCCTGTTTGGCGATCGCGGCCGCCACGGAGGTCGCTGGTGCGGGCGCAGCCTGAGACTCGCTGTTCTCGACCGCCTTCCAGCTCTGCCAAGCGACGCCGCTGGCCGCAATGACCAGCAAACCCGCCGTTAACGCGATGCGCAACCCACGAGAAAGCGCCTGAGGGGGCCGTCTGGCCATCGCCAGAAGCGCCGATTGCTGAGCGCTGACATGCCGACCCGACTGGCTCCGCAACGAAGGCGGCGGCAAGGCATCCTGGATCGCAGCCTCTAACTGATCCACGGAGGAAAAGCGCTGCTCCGGCCGCCGCTCGAGACAGCGCATGATCGCGCGGTCGACGCTCAGCGGCACGCCGGGCTCCAGTTCCCGAGGCGGCCGCGGGGTTTCCTGCATCTGATGGAGGGTAACGGTCACCGGGAGATCGCCCTTAAACGCGCGCTGACCGGTAAACATCTCATAGAGGACGCAGCCCACCGCGTAGACGTCGGCTCGCTGGTCTGCGGGCTTGCCCTCAATCATCTCTGGCGCCAGATACCCAGGCGTGCCCACAATCTTGCCGGCCTGAGTAATGGAAACTTCATCGCAGCGCGCCAGGCCGAAGTCCATCAGTTTCACTTGCCCGGTCTCATCGAGCATGATGTTCTCCGGCTTCAGATCGCGATGGATGACGCCTTGCGCGTGGGCCTCGCGCAAGCCGGAGAAGATCTGTTCGGCGATCTCCAAGGCTTTGCGGGTGGGCAGGCCTCCGAAACGGTTGATGATCGCTCGCAGGTTCTCGCCTGAGACGAACTCCATGGAGATGAACGCCACCGCGCCTTCGCGGCTGAACTCGTGAATGCGGCACACGTTCTTGTGGGTGATCTTGCGAGCCAGCCGCAACTCGCGTTTGAAGCGCTCCACGTAGGTGGCGTCGTCGGCCACCTCGGGCTTGATCAGCTTCAGGGCGACCACTTCGCCGGTCTCGCGATCCCGGGCCTTGTAGACCACGCCCATTCCGCCGCGGCCCACTTGCTCTAACACTTCATAACGCCGCGTCAGGACCTCAGGAAGGCCGGCAGGGGCGGCGGGAATCACGTCCGCCGTCGGAGCACCCAGGTCCGCCGGAGGAATGAGTGCTTCCATGTTGCCGTCCGGCGAAAGGGCTTCGTCCGGCGGCTTCCCGGCCTCTGCTCCCTTTCTCAGTTCGGCATAGGTGGCTTCATCCGTCCACAGGACTTCGTAAATATCTTCCTTGTTGCTCTTCCCGGCCATCGCCGCCTTGCCTTGCCAGTTGCAGCGTAACGTGGTGTCGGATACCGTTTCGTCGCGCACGCTGCGAGACACCAGGATCTGGGCCGGCCCGGCCTGTTTGGTGATTCGGGCCGCAAGGTTCACCGCATCTCCAAAAACGTCGTTGTCGCGGCGGAACCCGACTCCGGAATTGATGCCGACGCGCATCAGGATGCGCTCCCGTTCGGGGAGTTCCTGATTGATTCTGAAAACCCCCTCTTGCGCGGCAATCGACGCACGCACTCCCTGCGAGGCATCCGGGAACTCGGCCATCACCGAGTCGCCGATGGTCTTGATGATCCGGCCTTTGTGCGAAGTAAAGGTCTTGGTGACTAATCCGATTTGCCGGTCCAGCATGGCCAGACCGGCGGTGTCTCCATAGCGATCAAAGTAGGCGGTGGATCCGACGATGTCGGTGAACACGATGGTCAGCGCGGCTTTGTGGCGGCGGAGTTCTTGATCGATTTCCGTGCGTGCCTTCAGCAGGCCGTCGACGTCGTTGCGCTTCTTCATTGGCTGCCCCGCCGGACTGTTCCTCTGCGGAGGAATAAGACGCCCTGAACTTACAGGGACAAAGTATCACCTTTCCCCGCGCAAGCCCTTGAGACTTAAGTACTAGCCCGGGGGAGAGGTACTATCACCCGCCCTCATCAGCTTGGCTGCAAGGAAACCTGGAAACCTGCGTTCTCAGGAAGGAGTCGAATTTCGTAATGGAGGCGCCTATGTCGAAAGTCCTGGCTGTCCTGCTGATGAGTTTGACCATTCCCGCCTGGGGCGGAGGTTCCCAGTGGCAAATCGGTAGCCCGATCCAGAAGGGCCGCCTGACCCTCTACCCCGTGATGGGCGGAGCCCAGGCCGTCGACCCCAGGTACATGACCCTGGACGAGGGCCTGGAAGCCGGAGTGGTCAAGGTCGGAGAGATGGGAACGCTCGTGGCGGCACGCATGGTGCGCCTGCCGGGTCCCACGGCCTCGCGCGGCGACAACGCGCGAGTGAACGAGCTAGCCCTGGTCAACAATTCTGACCGCCCACTGCTGCTACTGGCCGGCGAAGTGGTCAGCGGAGGCAAGCAGGACCGCGTGGTCTCCCGCGATCGCATCGTGCCGCCGCATAGCGCTCCCGTTCCGCTCGGGGTCTTCTGCGTGGAACAAGGGCGTTGGCGCGGTCTCACCACCGAGTTTGCCGCCGCCAAGCTGATGGCTCATCCCGAGTTGCGGAAGCAGGCCGTGGTGGCGCAGGACCAGCAGAAAGTGTGGGCGGAGGTTGCCAGCAGCCGAGATGCCATGGCTGCACAAGCACGCATGGCGGGAGCGATGGCCGCCACGACCTCTTACGCCGTAACCGCAAAAGATTCCCCGGTGGACCTCAAGGTCACGGAAGACGCGGGTTCCTTCCTGCCGAAGCTCCCCGACGACGCCGTCGGCATGGTGGTGGCGGTCGGCGGACGCGTGGTGTGGGCCGACATCTTCCCCAGTCCGGCCCTGTTCCGGCGTTACCGCACCAAGCTCCTGCAGTCCTACGTGGTCGAGTCCTACCGTGCGGCGTCAGCCGGCGACACCAAGCTCTCCCCTGCCGACGTGCAGAACTTCCTGCGCCCGCTCGGCGGACGGCAGAACATCGAGGTCGAGCCGGAGCTCTATCGGCTGGTCCGGTCGGAAGCCGAGGGATTGGTCACCTTCGAACTGGAATCGCTGAGCGAGAAGGGCGCGCCTCGCCTGCACTTTGCGCGCATGGTGAAGTAGTACAAGAACATCGCTTATAATGTTGGCGTGCCGGAAATCCTGATCTCAGCAGGGGAAGCCTCGGGCGACATGTACGCCTCCTGGCTGATGGAAAAACTCCTCAAGCGCATCCCCGGAGTAAAGTTCTTCGGTTGCGCCGGAGAGCGAATGAAAGCGCAGGGCTGTGAGGCCGTGGTCGAAGCGGCCTCCATCGCCACCGTCGGACTGGCCGAAGTGCTCGGCGACCTGCCCCGCATCTACGGCGAGTTCCGGCGGCTGATCGACGCGGCCGAGCAACGCCGTCCGCAGTTGGCCATCCTGGTGGATTCCCCGGACTTCAACCTGCGGGTCGCCAGCCGCATGAAGAAGCTGGGCATTCCCGTACTGTACCTGGTCGCGCCGCAGACCTGGGCTTGGCGACCCTGGAGGGCCACCAAGATCGCCCACACCGTGGACAAGCTGCTCTGCATTATTCCCTTTGAGGAATCGTGGTTCAAGAGCCGGGGAGTCCAGAATGCCGAATACATCGGCCATCCGCTGGCGCTGCACGTGCGGCCGTCGATGCCCCGGGCGGAGTTCTTCAAGCGCTGGAACCTGAATCCGGCCCAGCCGCTGGTGCCCTTGCTGCCCGGAAGCCGGCGCCGCGAGATCGCCCTGAACCTGCCGGTGATGCTGAAAGCGGCCCCTGAGATCCGCGGGCAGTGCGTGGTGGTGGCCGCCCCAGGCGCCAAGATTGACGCCGGCAACCTGCCCGTGATTCACGGCGCTTGGGACGCCCTGTCGAACTGCACCACCGCGGTGGTAGCCAGCGGCACCGTGACCATTGAAGCGGCGCTGCTGGGCGCCCCCATGGTGGTGGTCTATCGGGTCACGCAACCTACTTGGCGTCTGGGCCGTCTCCTGGTACGTACCCCCTTCTACAGCATGGTGAACCTGGTGGCCGGAGAGCGCGTGGTGGATGAACTAATCCAGTCGGATTACACCCCGGCCCGGGTGGTCCGGGAGGTCAACCGTCTGCTGGACTCGGCCCACGAGCGCGAGATCATGCGCCGCGACCTGATGTTGGTGGCGCAGAAGTTGCTCACCCACATCGACCCAATGACCCGCGCCGCCGACCGGGCGATGGAGCTCATGCGCATCAAGCCCGCGGCGAGGCCTGCATGATTCTGCTGCTGGCTGCTCTCCTGGCTCTTCCCGTTGCGGCTCAAGAAGGCCGATCCGTCGCCCGGACTACGCGCGTCAAGGTGCAGTCCTACGTCTTCGATGTGGAGTTGATCCCGTCGCTGCATCAGATGAAGGCGCGCACGCGGATGACCTTCGTGCCGGA